>NZ_JAUBTB010000003.1:0-65441 GCF_036704965.1 Microcoleus sp. F10-B2
GCGGGGAAAGAGGAAGAAGGAAAGAGGAAGAAGGAAGGAGCCAGAAGAAGTGTTTTTACAAATATGAGATGCTCCCGGACAAGCGCAACTACATACCTAAAATTTAAGCTTTATTTGTGACAATTGTGTAAGTCTTATATTTAATCCTAATCCAACGGAATTGCTAGCAAAAATTCCGCACTTTTGCGCGGTTGGGAAATACACGATAGCGCTCTTTTCACTCGCGAAGTTTGTATTTTTTGGGAGGCAGATTAAAAAATCCTTCAACTCATCATCATTAGCACCCGCAGAAGAAGTGCACTTAGGTACGGAATGTGCGATCGCCAAGTAAATATGCGTAGAGGTCTTGCCGAGCGCACTCCGATGGAGGCAATTTCTCGGCATCTAGGACAATTTCTCGGTATCTGGGAGAATTTTGAGAATATGGTGATCTATCCTCTCTAGTTCAATAAGGTAAAAATGAGCATCAGACCAAATTTCAGATGGTTTTCTTCAGTGGCGAGTGTTTTGGGTTCGATTTCGATTAATCCTTTCAGCGGCGCGACATCTTCTGTAAAAGCTGCAGAAACGGTTGTTGTCCGCAAAGGTATTTTAGAATCGTCAATATCGGTTGCGGATTTGCGCGAACTAGCAGAAACAGGAAAAGTCCCGGGCAAACTGCAAGCTTATGCCAATCTCCTGTCTGAGGAACAGCGGAGTAAAATTTTTCGGGCGCTGCAAGCGAAAATTCCCCTAAATGTAGTCGGCCTGAGCAACTTGCTCAATACGGGCATCGGCACTGCCATCCTGACGGATTTGACTACAGTCATACCCAGGCGCGACGGTGGGGGTGTGGAAGCGCTGCGAGCGGCTTTGGTGCAGGGAGCGAACGCGCCGGAAGGCTTATCGGTATTGAGTTTCCTTGAATCTTATCCGAGTTCGCCGGTGGTGGTGGATCTCGATCGAGCTTTCGCAGTTTTGGGAAATATGAACGCAAGTTTTTGGCAAACTCAGCGCTTTATGGCAGCGATCGCACCTCAGTTAGCAGCGGTTAAACCCGCGTTTAACCTGCCTTTCGATCCCACCCAGCCCGGTTCTAATTCCGTGCGGGTACGGGCGCTAGATTTGAACGATAGCGCCCGCAATCGGCGTATTCAAGTCGATGTTTATTGGTCGAAAGCTGCGACGGCCGACAAACCGACGATCGTCTTTTCTCACGGGTTGGGCTCCGTGCGCACGGATTTGCGCTACTTAGCCGAGCATTTGGCGTCTCACGGCTATGTGGTAGCTGCTTTAGAACATCCGGGCAGCAATGAAACGAATACTAATGCTGCAATTGCGGGTAAGTCTCCCTTGCTAGCTCCTCAAGAGTTTTTAGACCGTCCCAAAGACATCAGTTTTGTACTCGACGAACTGACAAAATTGAACCAAACTGATGATAATTTGCAGGGGAAAATCGCGATCGACCGATCGGTAATAATTGGCTATTCCTTCGGCGGCGCCACAGCCTTGTCCGTGGCCGGCGCCGAACTGCAATTGAGCGGACTCAAACAGCGGTGTCAGGGGGATTTGATTGGGTTTAGCTTGGGCGAAGGCATTCAGTGCGCGGCGGCCGGATTGCCCGAAGAACGGTATCAATTGCGGGATGGGAGGATTAAAAGGGCGATCGCCATGAATCCGATCGCATCATTATTATTTGGAGAAACGGGTTTAAGTGCAATTCAAATCCCCACATTAATAGTAGCATCTTCTGCAGACAAAACAACTCCCGCCTTAGCCGAACAAATTGCCGGATTCCCAAAAATTCCATCTCCCAAATGGCTAGTCGGTTTTGTAGGAGGAACCCACTTAAGCGTCAAAGATCCGAGTACAACTTTAGACCAAGTTCGCAGGCCGAACACAGTAATTAGCGGCGATGAAGTTGTGGGCGACCGAGCTGCTAGCATACGCAATTATATTAAAGCTGTAAGTTTGGCTACCGCCGCGCAACTAACTGCCGAAGCTGACAAATATGCAGTTTTTCTAACGCCCGAATACGCGCAATTTGCTTCGACCAACGCAATTCCGGTGCGGCTGGTAACAGAAATTCCCCCTGAAACTAATGCAGTTATCCAAACTTTCATTCAACGAAATAAGTAGTGATTAGTGATTAGTGATTAGTCATTAGTCATTATTCATTAGTCATTAAGTAATATGATGTCCGGTCGATTCCCTCCGCTTCGCTTCGCCCGAAATTAGGTAAGGGCGGGTAAACCTGCCAATATCTGCCAACAATCTCCAATCTCAAAAACCCGCCCAGGCCGGGATATTACGGTCAATCGATCGGACATGATATAATATCAAATCCGGTGACATCGGAATTGATATTACCCACAGTCAGGACACCGCGCCGTGCCGTTTTCCTACAATTAATCGGGCGATGGTTACATCTTTCATCGAAGAAGATTGATGATTTTGGGGCACGGCCGTGTCCGAGATTGCTGAGGTGTATTTTTATTCTTGAGCCGTTGCTGATATTTTTTGTCCGTGCCAGGGCAAAATATAACAAACTGCTTCCCAAACTCTACTCCCAAACTGCCATGCCTAAAAAAAATCTTATCCCGCTATTGCTTCTGTTGGCAGCCCTGTTTACCCTTTACGGTGACACTTTAACTT
The DNA here is from genome assembly GCF_036704965.1 of Microcoleus sp. F10-B2. Lineage (NCBI taxonomy): Bacteria > Bacillati > Cyanobacteriota > Cyanophyceae > Oscillatoriales > Microcoleaceae > Microcoleus > Microcoleus sp. F10-B2. The sequence continues at coordinate 2,635 of NZ_JAUBTB010000003.1, forward strand.
TTCTCCCCAAACCTGTAAGAGATACTAGCGTGGCAAGCCGAAAGTTCTTCGTCGGGTTGTGGCCAGATTGGTTGAGGCCGAGAGATTTCAACGAGAAAAGGCAACAGGATATTGATAAATTGCAAAAAAGTCCTAGCCCGAGTCGATAGTTTTGAGCTACCAGCGAGAAACCCGGTTTCTTTAACAATACCTAGCCATTTTCTTGTAGCTTGGGTGAAGCGAAGCACAACCAAACAAGACGATTTGAGATTGTAGATTTTAGATTTTTCCTTCAATCTCAAATCGATTTAACTTGAGATTTTAGATTTTCCTCCCAGCGGTAAGGTGTGCATTGCACACCCTACAGATAGAGGTTATGCGTCCAGGACTATTTTAGATCGAGCCTCCCATCTAAAATCTAAAATCTAAAATCTAAAATTGATTAAGCGTGCTTTTTCAACCAGCTAAACATAGCTCGCAAATCTTTACCAACTTCTTCAATAGGATGTTCTGCTTCCTGACGGCGCATGGAGGTAAAACCTGGCTTGCCGGCTTGGTTTTCCAAAACGAATTCGCGGGCAAATTGGCCGGATTGAATTTCGCTGAGAATTTTACGCATTTCGGCGCGGGTTTGATCCGTGACGATGCGGGGGCCGCGAGTTAAATCGCCGTATTCTGCGGTATTGGAGATACTGTCGCGCATTTTGGCGAGGCCTCCTTCTACTACTAAGTCAACGATAAGTTTAACTTCGTGCAAACATTCAAAATAAGCTAATTCCGGTTGGTATCCGGCGTCAACTAAAGTTTCAAATCCAGCTTTAATTAATGCGCTCAAACCGCCGCACAAAACTACTTGTTCGCCAAAAAGATCCGTTTCTGTTTCTTCGCGGAAAGTGGTTTCCAGGATGCCGGCTCTGGTGCCGCCGATACCTTTAGCATAGGCCATTGCCCGATCGCGCGCTTGACCGGAAGCATCTTGATATACTGCAAACAAACTCGGAACGCCTTCCCCTTGTTCGTAAGTCCGGCGCACCAAATGTCCGGGGCCTTTGGGCGCAACCATTACTACGTCTACATTGGCAGGGGGAACAACTTGGCCGAAGTGAATGTTAAAACCGTGAGCAAATGCTAAAACATTTCCTTCTGAAAGGTTCGGTTCGATTTGTTCTTTGTAAATAGTTTTTTGAACTTCATCGGGCAATAAAATCATGATGAAGTCAGCGGCGGCGGCTGCTTTGTCTACCGGGTGAACTGTTAAACCCGCGTCGGTTGCTTTGGCGGCAGATTTGCTACCGGGATACAAACCGACAACGACATTCAGGCCGCTGTCTTTGAGGTTGAGGGCGTGGGCGTGTCCTTGCGAACCGTAGCCGATGATAGCAATCGTTTTGTTGGCTAAGAGGTCTAGGTTAGCGTCGGTGTCGTAATACATACGGGCCATAGTGCTTGTTTCCTGAGATGCAAATTGGGTGATTGACTGCAAAACTCTCATTTTATCAAGGTAGGGTACTTTTTTTGCATAATTTTTTTGGGTTAAGATTTGGGCGGGGGAAAATAAAGGTCGATCGCGCTGAATTTAGCAGGGTTTGTCGCCGAGTCTGCGATCGTCAAATATAATTGTCAATAGCGTGCTGTGCATTTGGAAAAACCTCACATCTTGCACCATTCTCAAGAACAGGTAAGATGCCTGTGAAGCGAAGAGTGAGTTTTATTGTGGAACAGGCATCTTGCCTGTTCATAAAAAGCTTATTGAGAATTGTGCAACATCTCAGAAAAACGCAACTAACTAACTTTTTTCAGATGAAAATAAAAGCAATACATCATGTGGCGATTATTTGCTCGGATTACGAAGCCTCGAAAAAATTTTATGTAGAAGTATTGGGATGTTCGATTATCAAAGAAACTTTCCGAACCGAGAGGAATTCTTACAAACTAGATTTGCGAGTCGGCAACGGCGACACCATTGAGCTTTTCTCATTTCCCCATCCTCCTGAAAGAATTAACAATCCTGAAGCTTGTGGTTTGAGACATTTAGCTTTTGCAGTTGAGGACATAGAATCATCCGTTGCTTACTTAAAATCCCAACAAGTAGAAGTAGAAAATATTCGCCTTGACGAGATTACCGAAAAACGGTTTACATTTTTCCGAGATCCCGACAACTTACCGTTAGAAATATATGAAAGTTAAGGAGTATCTCTATTTTGTCAAGCCGTTATTAAGTCAACCAGTCCGTAGTGCTGACTATACAAACTGCAATCATTCATTCCCAATCTAAAATCTAAAATCTAAAATCTAAAATCTAAAATTGTATAATGGACTCTATCATCAGAAACACAATCACGGTCGGATTGCCGACTTTAATGCTCTTTATAGCCATAGTAGCTACAGGGAAAACAGGTGACGCAGCCGTTTGGTCGGGTTTGGTCAAAGTAGGTGGTTCCTTTGGTATGCTGATCGGTTTAGGTGTGTTGGTATTGGCAGGATTTGTTGCCAATTCGTTTAGTTATTTTGTGATAGATAGCTTGCTGGTGAGATTTTATCAAAAGCGGCGAGAGTTGCACCCGCCAGAACAACTGGTAAGAGAAATTGATAAATTGCCGATTACTAACGACCTTAAAATCAAGCTAAAATGGGCGGTGATGCACAGCATACCCAACAAAAACCTTAGCTTAAAGCACGTAATTTTAAAATGGTTTATTATCGCAGCAACTGTAAATGCCCTATTTTCAATAGTCGGTTATTTAGGAAAAATCAACATTTTTTTTGAATTGAGTTCTCATTTTAAACTACAATATCTGCTGGTTGGTTTCTCTACTTTGATATTCTTCGCTCTGGTGCGCTCAAAAAAAAGATGGTTGCTGGTGAGCGCATTTTGTATTATCCTTAACTTGGCGGAAATTGTTCCTTGGTATTTTCCAGCGCCAGCATTTGCAGGAGCAACTCCCGCACACAACTTGCGGATTTTGCATTCAAATGTTTTAACGAGTAACCGACGCTATTCTGAGGTGATCTCGCTGGTTAAAGCAGAACAACCTGATATCGCGGTTTTTGTAGAAGTCAGCCCATCTTGGGCAAAACAGTTAGCAGTTTTAAGCGAGATATTTCCTTACTCTTGCCATTATCAAGAATCTGAGAGATTTGGCAGTGCAATATACAGCAAGCTGCCTTTAAACAATCCTTTTGTTAAAGCCTTTTCAAAGCAAAGAAAGAGCTTGTTGGCGGATGTTCAATTTCAAGGTAAAATCATTTCTTTGATTCTTGCTCATCCGACTGTGCCGATCAAACAGCACAGTTTTATCGATCGCAACCAACAGCTAACAGCCATCGGCGAGTATGCAGGCCAAGTAAAAAATCCGCTAATTGTGGTTGGGGATTTCAATACCACAATGTGGTCGCCATTCTACAAAAATATGGTCAAAACCGGAAACTTGCGAAATGCGCGATCGGGCTTTGGCATTTTACCGACTTGGCCGACTTTTATGCCGCTGGCTTATATTCCGATCGATCACTTTCTAGTCAGCAAAGAAATTGGTGTTTTAAAGATTCGTACTGGCCGCAATGTCGGTTCGGATCATTTGCCGTTAATTACAGATTTGGTCATTTGAAGGCCGGATTCGATATTTTCTAACAAATTATTGATTAACTGTATCTGGTATTGCTGAATATTTGTCTGTAGCGGCTCTTTGCTGTCTTGAAAACAGATAACTTTTCCGGCGATTTCCTTGTAGTGTTGCAGCATGGAAAAAGTATCGGTGCTGAAGCGAGCGAGATAGTTTTTAGCAGCCTCGCTGCAAATTTCCTTTACTTGATTTAGATAAGCTTCTGACGATTCAGGCGGCTTTTCATACCCAGTTCTTTTATTCAAAATATAGCTAGCACCGCCGACTACTGCGGCTCCCACAGGCCCGCCCAACAGCCAACCTAAGCCGGTGGCGATCGCCACTGGAGTCACTTCGCTGTCGATCGACTTTTGTGGTGGAGGTGGTGGCGGTTCCGGTAAGCTGACTTGCGGGGCTGGAGGAAAGGAAATCAAAAGTGCGATCGGCTGTTCTTTCTCAAAGAATTCGCAAGCTTGATTTACCCATTCTGCGATGGTTTGCTGCTGATGTAACGCCTCTCGCTGAAATTTTAGCTTCCACGCATCAAAACTCCCTTCCTGAAGCGACAGCGCCATTTCCGATTGATACCGCTGTAAAAGTGTGGGCTGGTAAAGCCAAATCTCGAAGTCAGAAACGCTGGCTTGAAAGCCTTTTGATATCAATTTTTCGGCTTTTTGTTTAATTTCAATTTTGTTTTTGTGCTTTTGTTGAGCTGCGGCTATTTCTGCGGTGACAGTTTCAGATTTCCCTCGGAGAGATTGGCAAATTTTAGCAGCTATAGCTTCAATTCTAGGCAACTTAACTGCTAGTTGTTCTTGTTGAGCTGCCACAATACTTTGCAAAGCCGATTCAAACGCGGCAATTCCTGTAGTTTGGGCGGCCGCCACATCTCCTTTCAGCCTCGCCCTCAAAGCCGGCAAAGCATCGACGCGGTAGATATTGCTGATATTGTTCGGCAAATTGGAGCGAAAACTTTCGGCAACAAACAACAACCGATTGTATACTTGTTTTTGGTCGTCTGGTTCGAGTAGATTGAGAAAATTGGCAACAAAGAGTACAGTGTTGATGTGGCGATCGCTCAACCAATCTCTTAAATTCTCCCGTTCACCTAAAGTCATCAATTTGCGAGCATCTAAAACCTGCACAACTAAATCAGCCGTTAGCAATTTATCCCGAACCAAATTATCCTGTTCTTCCCGGTCATTGGTTCCCGGCAAATCCAGCAATTCCACACCTGTTTTCAGGAAGGGATGGGGACAATAAACATTCACCGCGGCCACATCATCCCGCATTTGTCTCGCGTCATCAAGGATGGCATAGCGTTTCAAAACATCAGTCCCCGGTTCGCTAACTTCCGTGCCGTCTTTCAGGGTAATTTTTGCGTGCAATTCCTCGCCGTAGTTGACATAAATGGCAGCACCTGTAGTGGGCACAAGGTCGATCGGCAAAGCACGATTTCCAAGCATTGCATTGAGCAAAGTTGACTTGCCGTAATTAAACGGGCCAAAGACAGCAATTTGAAAAGTTGGTTTGGCGAGATAGTCGCAGATTGAGGTTGTATCTCGATACAGTTGCGAGTTTTTGTCAAGTTCGAGAATACCGAGTGCTGATTTGAGATAGTCGGTCAGGTTTTGATAAATTTCGGGTTGTTGCATATTGTTGTTTTATTTCATCTAGCTGATGCTAGGAAAGCTTGATATAGCGATTCAATACTCTGCGACTCGGCAGAAACATCAGCCTCCAATTTTTTCAACCGCTCAGATTCAGCCTGACAATTAATCTCGCGAGATTCCTTTTGTTCGAGCAAATTATCTAACTCCGCTTTCCGAGAATTAATATCCGCATTCATGCGATCGCCCACTTCCCGCCCGTAAACATCAAAACACTCTTTCACAGCATCGTGAATCGGCTGCCACTGCTCTTGAGCCACCTGCGGCAGATATTTCACCAACTCTTTTTTCGCCGCTTTCACTAACTCTTTGCGAGCTCCGTCTGCTTGCAAAAACCCAACACCCATCCCCAATAAAGCCAAGTACAGCGGTCCCAAAACAATCCCCGTCAAACTAGCAAGAATCGTACTAACGCTTAACACAGTAATTAAATTCAGCAAGATATTTTTCCAATCAAAACCCGCTCCTGCCATTGCTACGCCCGCCAGATTTCCGGTCGTTAACGAGAACAATCCCATCGCCCATTTTGCCCAAGCTGGCGAGTTATCTTCGTTGGAGTTACTGACTGCTGCTGGTATTTTTTGCCCGGTCAGTTTTTCGGTGATTTTTTCAGTCACTTTCGTGTAAGATGCTCCGTAATTTGCCGCACTTTTCGATAGCTGCGAAAATGCTGAATTCATCTCTTGTTCTGCTGTGAGAGTCCAAGCTGCTAATTTGTCGTTGATGTACTGTTCTAATGCTCGTTTTAGCGATGCTTCAAAGGCTTCTCGCTTGCCTTGGCTGAAGAAATCCAGAAATTTCAGATCCGGTTGATACCGCAAGAAATCTGTTTCAAAGGTATTTTCTAAATTGAGAACGTAGGCGCGGAAAGAATCTGCGATCGCCCGCGATTTACTATCTCTAACGCTGATAATTTCTTGTTGAAATTCATCGCGAATCTGAGTCAGCTTTTTAAACTCCGGCTCAACGGAATTAATCTTTTCTTTCAACTCATTGACATCGCGATCGAGTAATGGTAAACGGCGTCCAACAGCTTCGCGGACGCGAGCAGAAATTTGACGCGCCAGAGTCCTCGCCGGACGCAATTCTGAAATCGCTCTTTCCTGCGTCAAAAACGTATTCAGTGCCGCCATGAACTCGGGAAAACCAGTTCCTGCCAAATCCGCATCCGGGTTTTTGATCCGCAACCTGAGCGCCTTAATTGAGCTAATTGCAAACACTCGCTCGTCGTAAATATCGTGTCCTTCTGTTAAACAATATTCAGCCAAATTAGCTTGAAAAACCCGCCGCAGTTTCCCTTCTGCTTCTGCTAATTCTTCAGGATCGTCCGGGTCAATCAAACTTTCCCGCACCTGATCCCAAGCATTAATCAGAAAGAAAATGCTCAAACCGCGATTTTTGATGTAATTTTCTAGATAGCGTCTTTCACCCATCGTGCAAGGCTGAGTTGCCCTGAGCACGAACAAAATAGCGTGGCAGTTGTTGATGTAACCGAGAGATAATTCATTGCGGGCTTCTGTATCGTTAAGTCCGGGACTGTCTACTATTTCTATGCCTTTTTCCAGCAAAGGTAAGGGATATTCTACTACGGCGCAGTCGATATCGGGAAATGCTGGTTTCTTTTCTGCTTCTAGGCGTTTTGCCTCAGCGGGGTCAATTGTGTAGTTCTGTTTAAAACTTTTAAAATCGAGCTGTTTTGGGCTTTTACCGTCATTGAAATACACGGTAACTTTTTTTTCTGAACCGTAGCGCAAAATCGTCAGCAAAGCTGTACAGGGATTTACATCGCTGGGCAGTAAGTTTTCGCCGATTAAGGCATTGAGAAAAGTGCTTTTACCGCGTTTCATGTCGCCTAGCACTAGCAGCCGAAAGACTCCTTGGCGCAAGTTGTTGCTGGCGATATTGATGTCGGCGCTGTCGGTTTCTAAACCTAGTTTTCCTGATGCTTCCACTGCTGCTAATTCTGATTGGTTGATTGCTGCCGCGATGTTGCTGAGGCGAACGGCAATTTCTCGGCGGACGGCGGCTACTCGCTCTAAATCGTTGAGAAAGTTGCTAGTTTCTACTTTAAGGTTCATGGGTATTTCCTGATATTTTCCGGCTTGACATTTTCAACTTCTGTGTTCTTCAATAAATATTTTGTAAGCGATCCAAGCAATGCCTCCAACTATCAGTGCGCCTGCCAGCCAAGATGCTATGCGAACTGCAACGATAACAGCAATGACAATACCTGTAAATTGAGCGGCTGCTATAATTTTTCGACGCCACTGTTTGAGTTTGCCGTTAACTTTGCTGTCTGGTTCTTCGTACTTGCTCGTTAGATATTCGGGGACTGAGCGGTCGATTTCGGCTTCTAGTTCCCGGAGCCGAATTTCTTGTTCGCGCTTCCGCAGTTCTTGTTCTTTGTGCCGGAGTTCTCTTGCTTTTTTATCGGGAGAGTTCATGAATTTTACCCTGTTTGCTAGGGGAAAAGTGTGTTATTTATTTTCTATTTTGCAAAGCGATAAGTTCTCTACGACTGTAACTCACGTTTTCAGCCGTGTCGAGAGATGTTAAGAAATTTTAAAAAGGGCGATTCCCTACGGGATAGCTACGCTTCACGACTAATTAAGCCGATCGCGCTAGACTAGGCGCTGGGAATCATCAATATCCTTCGGGCCCGATAGTAGTGCGATCGCACTCAGCTTCCGACAGATCGACCAAGCGGGAGCGAAATAAGTTGCAGCCTGCTAATTTAGCTTTAGTTAACTTTGCTTGTTCCAAATTAGCTCGGCTCAAATCCGCATATCTCAAATCGGCATTCGTCAAATCTGCATTGTACAAATCCGCCCCTTGCAAATTGGCTTTCTGCAAATTTGCACCTTGTAAATTGGCGTGGCGCAAATTTGCTCTTGATAAATTGGCTCTTGATAAATTAGCTTGCGACAAATTGGCTTGATAAAGTTTAATATCCCCCAATTCAGCATCTTGCAACTCAGTTTTATAAAGATTGGCTTGAGTCAGATTTCCGTAAGGCAAATAAGCTCGCCTCAGAACGCTATCAGAAAGATTTATTTCTGGCAAATCTGCTTGAAACAAGTTATCTTCACTTAAGTCAACGGCGTTAAAGTTTCGCTTGCCCTCAGCGTACTGAGCGAGCAATTCCTCAGCGCTTAGCTTTTGCATTTTCACCCCTTCATGACGACAGCTACTGCAGTCAATCCATAACGATAATTAATGGTTGCTATCCTGCGTATTTATACCTAGGTATTCTTTTATGTTAAGCTTATGTAACAAAGGTCGCATTTTTTCTAAGATTTTTTTTATATTTGTAGATTTGTGCCTTGCTCCACCAGTAACCGGTCAGTAATGTCAAGATCGATAAACAAACCAAAGCCAATCCTCTATTGAAATATGCCAGAACTTCCTCTCTCCTTTGCTCAGCACTACCACGAACGGACAAAATACGACCCTGAAACCATTGCTGCCAAAAGCAAACGGCTAGATTGGACAGAGCAACCTGTGCCTTTCAAAGAATATAAAATTGGAGCGTGTTTTGACCTCAAGCCTTATCTAAAAGACCTCTCGGAGGAGTCCGAGACCACTGCGGATGACCGTTGGTGGCACCGATTGTCCAGCTTGTTGCTGTGCAGCTACGGGTTGACGGCGAAAGTGCAGACGCTAGACGACAGCTACCTGTATTTGCGATCGGCACCGTCGGCGGGCGGGCTCTACCCAGCAGAGGTTTATTTGATATCCCGCGGCACTGCGCAGTTGCCGGCGGGACTTTACAACTATCAGTGCAGAACTCATTCGCTGGTTCATTTTTGGGACAGTCAAGTTTGGCAGGCCTTGCAAGCAGCTTGTTTCCAGTCGCCAGCGCTAGAAAATACCCAATTGGCGATCGCCATTACGACTGTTTTTTTCCGTTCTTCTTGGCGTTACGAAGACCGAGCTTATCGGCGAATTTTTCTAGACACCGGCCATTTATTGAGCAATATCGAGTTAGCTTGCGCCATCAACGATTACCGACCTCACCTGATTGGAGGATTCGCCGACGAAGCTCTCAATCAATTGCTATACATCGACTCGGAGCAAGAAGGAGCGATCTGTTTAGTGGCTTTAGCCGACTTGCTAGATATCGACCAAAACTTGCCAAAGTTCAAAACAGCTTTGCCCGGAAACACCGCCACAGATTACCCGCAACTTTCCGAAGGTCAACTGTTGGCATACCTCCACAAAGCAACGCAGTTAGAATCAGATACCACCGGAGCGGATGGCTGGAAATTTAATGAAAGTGAAGGGGAATTAGACGATAAATACAACTTTCCCTTTTGTACTAAAGTTTCGACTGTCACTCCTTCGATTCCTTGGGGAGTGAACCTGGAAAATTTAGGAAGCACGATGCTCAAAAGGCGTTCTACCCGTGCTTATACAGGTGCTTCTTTGAGTTTGGGCGAACTGCTAGCCTTGCTCGATTTTACTTACCAGCCACAGCACTATATCGACCAAGGATTAGACGCTGCTCCCGACTATTTCGATCTGAGTTTGATCGAAACTTTTATTGCTGTTTCGGGAGTGAATGGGCTAGAAGAAGGCTGTTATTATTACGCTCCGAAAGCTCAAGAATTGCGGCAAATTCGGTTTAAAAATTTCCGCAGGGAGTTGCATTATTTGTGTTTGGGGCAAGACTTGGGCAGAGATGCGGCGGCGCTGTTGTTTCACACGGCGGATTTGAACAGGGCCGTAGCAAAATATGGCGATCGAGTTTACCGGTATTTGCACATGGACGCGGGTCATTTAGGCCAGCGGTTGAATTTAGCAGCGATTCAACTGCGTTTGGGTGTCAGCGGTATCGCGGGCTTTTTTGACGATCGCGTCAATGAGGTTCTCGGTATTCCTGCGAGTGAAGCTGTGCTTTATATTACAACTCTGGGAAGACCTCGATCGTAAGAATGAGCCAATCGATTTTAGATTTTAGATTTTAGATTTTAGATTGAAGGATTGGCGTTGCTGATTTACGGTATGAACCACTCAATCGATTTTAGATTTTAGATTTTAGATTGAAGAATTGGCCGGGCTGATTTACGGTACGAACCACTCAATCTGCAAAAAATCAAACAAGCGAGTCAGTCAATCTCCTGCATTTTCAAGTTGTAGCGCTAAAGTCAGCATTGTCAACCTGCAACATAGAGGTTTTACGTAAGTTTTACAATTGTTATTTGCCAATGCAAAACCTGCTAAATATTCGATCTAGCACTGATTCTGTCACTTCTTCGCCCGTAACTTCACCCAATGCTTGAATTGCACCGCGCAAATCTATTGTCCAAAAATCTAAAGGCAATTGGTTGCTAATAGTCTCCGTGCATTGTTCCAGAGAAATTTTAGCTTTGGTTAACGCCGCTGCTTGTCGCTGGTTGATTGCTAAATCTGAGTTTGCTGCTTGCAAATCTCCCCCGCTGACGGCATCTAAGATTGCTGTTTCTAAGTCTTCTATGCCTCGTTCTAGGGCGGCGGCTGCGGTAACTATGCGGTGAATTTCTGGGGTAAAAGGTAAATCGGGAATTGTTGTTACTAGGTCAATTTTGTTAATAATTATAATTAGCTGGCGGTGCTTTACTTGTTCGTAAATTTCCGAATCGCCCTCCGTCCAACCAGATGCCGCGTCAATTGTCAACAGCACTAAATCGGCTTGTTTTGCTGCGGCGCGCGATCGCTCAACGCCAATTTTTTCTACCTTGTCTTCGGTTTCTCGAATGCCCGCAGTATCGAGCACCTGCACCGGAATTCCGCCCACAACTAGCTGCGATTCTACCACATCCCGCGTCGTACCGGGCAAATCCGTGACGATCGCCCGATCGCTCTTACTCCACGCATTCAACAAACTCGACTTTCCGACATTCGGCCGCCCGACAATCGCTACTTTTAAACCAGTTCTCAACAATTCTCCGCGATCTGCGGTTGCCAAAATTGTTGACAATTCCTCCAAAATATGATTTATTTCCAAAGAAGTTTTAGCTTCATCTAAAGGCGGTAAATCTTCTTCAAAATCAATTCTTGCCTCAATTTCTGCGAGCACGTCCAAACAAGTTGTTCTCAATTTGCGAATTGGCTGCGCTAATTTTCCTTGCAAAAGGGCCAAAGCACTTTGTGCAGCAGCGGGCGATTTTGCTCCCACCAAATCTGCAATACTTTCAGCTTGAGTTAAATCCAGTCTCCCGTTCAAAAAAGCGCGCAGCGAAAACTCTCCCGGCTGCGCCAATCTCGCCCCATTTTCCAAACACAACTGCAAGACTTGCTGCACGGCCATAATCCCGCCGTGACAGTGAAATTCCACCACATCTTCCCGAGTAAAAGAACGCGGTGCTTTCATGATTAGCAGCAAAGCTTCATCGACTAATTCTTGAGTTTGGGGGCGGCGGATGTGGCCGTAAAGAATGCGGTGAGACTCCCAAATTTGCCGTCCTGGGGCGCGAAACAGAGTTTCGGCAATTTTTAAGGCTGCGGAACCGGAAACTCGCACAATGCCGACGCTGCCTTGTTGGGGAACTATGGCGGTGGCGATCGCTGCGATCGTTCCTCCTTTTGTTAATGATTCAGACATTTTTATTGTTCACACATTTAAAAGTTCTCTCAATCTCCTGTTTTTGAGTATCAGGCAATTGCTTCTCGGTATTCGAGGATATAAATCTCTGGTTCGTCATTCAAAAAATTTAAATTCCCGCCCTTTTGGGCAAGCTACACGAGTTTCATAGTCAAAGAGCAAAGGAGATTTTGTAATCTTTTTCCTGCGATCGCTAATTGATCGCCTGCTGCGAGAGACAGGATAACTTGAATTAGGGATTCAACCAGTTGTACGTTCATTTGAGCCACCTCTGCCCCGGTTGTTAAATTATACAGTTTTCATTGAGAGGATAAACAATTTCAGCATTTTTTTTCTAAGATATTAGAAGAGCGTGGCTACAGCGCTGGACTTGGCTCGCCAATCCCATCGCCCGTTTGCTCAGTCAGTCGATTTTAGATTTTAGATTGTAGATTTTAGATTGACTCCACAGATGAATCGGGGATCTTCAACTCGGGTCTAAAATTTGGGGAGGCTAACGACTCCTGTTGGAAAGCAACTATCCGTTTTTGGGTGGGAGTCACGGCTCGATCGAACTTAAATTACTCAGCCAAATATTTTGGCTATTCTGATTTCATGCGATAATGGAAAATTGACCGAAAGCATCCAGGATACAAGCCCCCGGATTCATCCGTCCAGAAATAAAAAACCTGTATCCGATGAAACTTGTCCCCAGAATTTATCTGTGGGGTCAATGCTTCAATCTAAAATCTAAAATCTAAAATCTAAAATCGATTGACAGGGTAGAGGGCAAAGCATGATTGGTCAACTTCTAGACAGACGTTACCGCATCATTAAAGTCACAGACTCAAGTGAGGTGGGAAAAACTTATCTAGCAGCAGATACTCACCGTCCCGGGTATCCGCAATGCACGGTTAGAGAAATGCGACTCCCCGGCACAAGTTCGCAAACTCCAGAATTAGTCAAAGTTATATTTCAAAGAAACGCAGAAATAATTGAAAAATTGGGGAAACACGACAAAATTCCCGAATTATTGGCGTATTTTGAGGAAAATCAAAGTTTATACTTAATAGAAGAATTTATTGCCGGATCACCTTTAAGTCAAGAACTAATACCCGGTCAACCTTGGGATGAAGACCAAGTAATTGGTCTGCTATCAGAAATATTAGAAATTTTGGTGTTCATACACGAGAAAGGTTTCATTCACCGCAGAATTCAACCAGACAGAGCGATCCGGCGCGAGTCAGACGGCAAATTTGTATTGGTAGACTTTAGCTTAGACAAAGAAATTAACCCGGAACTTGCTAACTGTCATTTGTTGTCGCCAACTTCCCCGAACTCTGTTAAACGGCATGAGGCAAAAAAACAGGATTTGGGGGCCCAGGAGTTATACCTGCCGATCGAGCAATCGATCGGCAACCCCCGTTACAATAGCGACATTTACGCTCTAGGTACGATCGCCCAGCTTGCCGTGACGGGACTCTCACCCAACGAACTGAGTGCCTTAAAAAACCACAAAAGCCAAATTCCGTGGCGAAATCGGGCAACTTGTTCGGCAGCCCTAGCAGATATTATCGATCGAATGGTGCGCCCTGACTGCGAAGAACGTTATCAGGAGGCAGCCGAAGTTTTAGCAGACCTCAAACAAATCGCCGTAAAATTGGAGGTTGAGCCGCCGCCAGCCACAATCATCACGGACGCTATGAGTAAACCGCCGAGACAGCGCCAAACCAAACTGCTGCTGTTGGCTGCAACAGCGGCAGCTTTAATCTTGACAGCAATCATGATTTACTTTTGGCAGAGTCAAAATCCGGGGAGGGCAAAAGAATGGTTCGCCCGCGGGGTTGCCAAAGCGCAGCAAGGCGACAAAACAGGTGCGATCGCCGATTATACTCAAGCGATCGCCCTGAATGCCAGCGATGCGGAAACTTACTACAAGCGGGCAAACGCTCGCTACGACATGGGCGCAACGGAGCAAGCAATACAGGATTACACGCAAGCAATTAAAGTCAATCCCAGCCACACCAAAGCCATCTACAATCGAGGTCTGGCCCGCCGCGACACCGGCGACAAGCGGGGGGCCGTCGAAGATTTCACCCAAGTAGTGCGACTCAATCCCAGCGACGGTGAGGCATACTCTCAGCGGGGTTTAGCTTACTACGATTTGGGCGACTACCCCCAGGCAATTGAAGACTACACTCAAGCAATTCGGCTCAGTCCCAACGATGCTACAGCTTACAGCAATCGGGGTTTAGCTCGATCGGCAGCGGGCGACAAAACAGGGGCAATGGCAGATTTTACTCAAGCGATTCAAATTAGCCCCAACCAAGCTGGCGTTTACTACAGTCGCGGTCGATCGAGGTTTAATCTGGCAGATTATCAAGGAGCGATGGAAGATTATACTAAGGCGATCGAATTGCAACCAGATCTCGCTGATGCTTATACCAATCGGTGCAGCGCTTACTTAAATTTGGCCACCTACGACAAAGCGATTGCAGATTGCACCCGAGCAATTAGCCTCGCTCCCAAAGATGAAGCAGCTTACAACAACCGCTGCATTGCTTATCTGAATTTAAAACAATTTCAAAAGGCGAGCGAAGATTGCAGTTTGACGATCGGACTCAACGGCAACAATCCCAAAGCATACAGCAATCGAGGATTGGCTCGATTGGCTTCGGGAGACAAGCAGGGCGCTGTGGAAGATTTTACTCAAGCAATTCGACTCAATCCCAGCGATGCCGTAGCTTACAGCAATCGCGGTACTATTTACTCAGAACTAAAAAATTACCCTTTAGCGGTTGAGGATTTCGCTCACTCGCTGCGGCTCAACCCCAACAATGCTACCGCTTTTTACAGCCGAGGCCTCGTCCGCCGCCAACTCAAAGACCGTGCTGGGGCGATGGAGGATTTTCAGAAAGCTGCAACGCTGTTTCTAGAACAAGGAAGAGCGGATGGTTTCCAAAAGGCACAAGCACAAATCAACGATCCTAAATAAGCTATTAGTCGTCAGTCAAATGTTAAAAAAAGAAGGAAGAAGGAAGAAGGAAGAAGGAAGGAGGAAAGAGGAAGAAGGCCAAATTACCAATTCCCAATTACCAACTCCCAATTACCAATTCCCCGTTACCAATTCCCCATTACCAACTCCCCGTTACCAATTCCCCATTCCCGATATGAACATGGTTGGTCAACTTTTAGACAGGCGCTATCGCGTAGTGCAAATTCTCAGTTCAGGAGCTTTTGGACAAACTTATTTAGCTGTCGATACTCGCCGGCCGGGCCACCCTCAATGTGTAGTCAAACAACTTCGCCCTCCCAGCAACACCTCCACAGTTCTCAAAACAGCTTACCGCTTATTTAAACAAGAAGCAGAAATATTAGAAAAGCTGGGAAAACACGATCGAGTTCCATTTTTACTCGCTTATTTTGAAGAAGGAAATCAATTCTACCTCGTCGAAGAGTTTGTGCCCGGACACGCCCTAAATAGGGAAATTGTGGCAGGTCAACCTTGGCGGGAAGAAAAAGTGCTGGATCTGTTGGAAGAAGTGTTACAACTTCTCGCCTTCGTACACTCTCAGGGAGTGATTCACCGCGATGTTAATCCCTCCAACTTAATCCGCCGCAAACCAGACGGCAAATTAGTTTTAATTGACTTCGGCTCGGTTAAAGAAGTTGCGAGTCACGTCAGCGAGTACGATACAGAATTTCCGCGCACCATTGCTACTGGAACTCCGGCTTATATGCCGATCGAACAATTTCAAGGCAACCCGCAATTTAGCAGCGACCTCTATGCAGTCGGGATGATGGCCGTCCAAGCGATTACGGGTTTGCCCGGTACGGATTTGCCAAAATTGCAAGATCCGAGTCCTTCTCATACGGGGGAAATTGTTTGGCGAAACCGAACTCAATGTTCTGTGGGACTAGCAAATATAATTGACAAAATGGTCTGTCACCAATTTGGCAAACGCTATCAATCTGCTGAGGAAGTTTTGGCAGATCTCAGCAAGTTGAGGCACCGCCAAGAGCCGGGTAATAAGGCTCAAAAGAAAAGTATTTCTCCGAGCTTACTGTCTTCTAATAGTTTTTTGTCACGTTTGAACACTCGGTTTTGGTGGCTGATTGTAGCTGTCTTCGGGGTAGCAATAATTCTGGTATTTCTGTTTAGTTATTTGACCCGACCGAATCCGCTTAAAGCTAAGGAATATCACGAACAGGGAGTGGAAAAGTCTCGCAATCAAGATGCTGCGGGAGCTTTGCAAGCTTTTAATAAGTCAATTCAATTAAATCCTAACAATCCTGAGAGTTTTTATCGGCGGGGTAATGCTAATTATGATTTAAAACAGTATCAAGAAGCAATTGCCGATTATTCTCAGGCGATCGCTCTCAATCCTAAATATGTTCAGGCTTATTTTAACCGGGGGCTAGCCCGTCACGATTTTAACGACAAGCGCGGGGCGATTGAGGATTACACTCAAGCTTTGAATCTGCAGCCCAAGGATGCTGATACATATTATGAAAGAGGAGTTGCTTATTTAGAATTGCAAGATTACAAGATGGCTATTCAGGACTTTAACGAAGTAATTCGGTTGCAGCCGAACCTGGTTAAAGCTTATCATTCGCGGGGGTTGGCTCGTGCTGGGAGTGGCGATTTACAGGGGGGAATTGGAGATTATACTGAGGCAATTAAACTTGATGCTAAGAATGTTGATGCTTTTTACAGTCGGGGGAGAGCTCGCTTTCACTTAGGAGATTATCAGGGAGCTTTGGCGGATTATTCTCAGGTAATTGCGATCGATCCCAAGAGTGGAGATGCTTACGCTAATCGTTGCAGTACCCAGTTGAATTTGGGAGCCCATCAAGCGGCAATTGACGATTGCACTCAGGCAATTTCGCTGAGCGATGAGGATGGGGTTCCTTACAACAATCGCTGCATTGCTTATTTAAATTTGAAGGATTATCCGAAAGCAATTGCCGATTGCACTCAAGCGCTGACAGTGAATCCGAATGATTTTAATGCTTTTAACAATCGCGGTTTAGCTCGCAGCGCTGGGGGTGACGCGCAGGGGGCGATCGCAGATTTTACAGCAGCAATCGGGTTCAATCCCAACAATGCTGAAGCTTACGCCAATCGGGCTAAGATTTATCAGGAGTTAAAGAATTACAATAGTGCGATCGCCGATTACGTCCAAGCTATTCGGATCAGTCCGAATTATGCTGCTGCTTACTACGGTAGAGGCATGGTTCGCAGCTCATTGGGAGACAAAGCAGGAGCAATTAGCGATTTAGAAAAAGCCGGCAAAATGTTTCTCGATCAAGGACTTACTGGCGGTTACAAAGATGCACAATTTGAGATTGAAAAGCTTAAGTAGTCAATCGATTTTAGATTTTAGATTTTAGATTTTAGATTGAAGCATTGACCCCACGGATAAATTCGGGGGGCAAGTTTCATCGGATACAGGTTTTTTATTTCTGGACGGATGAATCCGGGGGCTTGTATCCTGGATGCTTTCGGTCATTAGTCATTAGTGATTATTTCTTGATGTTATATTTTTATCGGTCAAGATTTTATAATCTCAGATGGCGTAAGGGCTGGTTCACCCTAATCTTTAATACCAACAGAAAATGCAGGTGAACCAGCCCTTACGCGCTATTAATTCAAGCTATTATCAATCAATTTTCTGGGTCTTGAAGTCGTTTAACCAATTCATAAAACGGTTCCCAATTATCATCAATAGCTATGGCTTCCCAAACAGCCTCAATCGTCGGTCTCAACAGCGATTGTTCGGGATTGTGCCTCCGCAACCTGTCCGCCATTTTGTCCATATCATCCGCCGACAAACTTTGCAAAACGTGACAATAAAATTGGCGCCAAGGTGCTATCAAGTCTGCCGGTTCCGCCTCAGAAAAAATTTGACTGGCATCATCTCGCCAAGTGCGAGAGAACTGTCTTCGCAATTCCCAAAAGAAATCGTGATAGCCTACTTGAGACTCCGCCAGCATTTTAATTGTCGCCTTCAGCAACTCATCAGCATCAGCTTCTGGCAAATCCTCAAATCCCAATCTATTGAGCATCAACTGCCGGTAAGCTGCATTATAATAATCGCCAAACTTTGCCAAAGCAGCATCCATATCAGCTTGAGGAATCGCCGCTGCTAGCGGTTGCTGGAGCTTCTCTAAATTGCCCTTGCAAATAAACGGTTGATTCCCGTAACAATAAAGACCGTAATGGTCGAAATAAGCTGCTGTAAATTCCGGCTTGTAAGTTGGGATAAAAGCGAAAGGCCCGTAATCGAAACTTTCTCCAGTAATCGACATATTATCAGTATTCAGCACTGCGTGGCAAAATCCTGCTGCCATCCACTGAGCGACTAATTCGGCTACTCGCTGGACTAAATTTGCATAAAATAGCGCATATTTTTCCGCAGGCGAAACACCTGCCTTACTTGCTTCTAAATGCAGTTCTGGATAGTAATATTCAATAACAAAATCTAAAAGTTTTTTAGTTAAATCCGGGCGGCGGATATAGTACAATCTTTCAAAAGTTCCAAACCGAATGTGAGAATGACTGAAACGCACCATTACGGACGATCGCGTCGGAGATGGTTCATCGCCCCGCCACAAAGCCTCGCCCGTTTCAACTAAACTAAAACAGCGAGATGTCCGAACTCCCAACCGGTGCAAAGCTTCGGCGGCTAAAACTTCGCGAATTCCCCCTTTGAGAGTTAGCCTACCATCAGCGTGCCGCGAGTAGGGGGTGCGGCCGGAACCTTTAGTGCCGAAGTCGTAAAGTCTGCCGTCGGTGCCCCGAACTTGGCCGTACAAAAAGCCTCTACCGTCCCCTAAATTCGGGTTGTATTCGTTGAATTGATAGCCGTGGTAGCGGAGTGCGAGAAAGGGACGGACGCAGTGAAATTCGCCGAATGCTTCGATGAAATGTTGGTCGGTTACTTCTGCAGGGTCTAAACCCAATGTCGGCAATAATTGGTCGTTGCGGAAGCGGAGAATGTGCTGCGGAAAATCGGCGGCAGGGACTTCATCAAAATAGTCGCCACCGAGGGATTCAATGGCGGGTTCGTAGTTGAGGGAAAGCAAAGGATTTGACATTTTTCTATTTTATCTTGAAATTGGCGATCGCTCCAAATTATATACGGGTAAGGTGCGGTGTGCATCGAACCCTAGAGTTTCTATAGCAATTATATTTCATTTGTGAATGAGATTTTTTTTACTAACCGCAGAGAGCGCAGAGAGCACAGAGGAACTATAAAAGAGAGCAAGAGGGAGAGAGATGTTGATAAATTAACGCAATTAGATCGTAGTGTTAATTGATTGTACAACTCATTTACACGCACTATATATACGGGTAAGGTGCGCACTGCGCACCCTAGACTTTCTTGCTTGCAGGCTCTGCTTCCTATTTAAACTGGAACAAAAGTAGGCTCCAAAGTTGCTACTAATTTGAGATTGTACTCATCTTCAAAACACGGCTTTTTATAATCCAAACTCCACAGTTCCAAAGCGCAATCATCTCCGGGATTGAGCGGTTGCAGCCGCAAATGAAACTCTCTAACTTCCGGGCGGTGTTCGCATTTAAAATCAGCAATGGCCCCAACTTGCCGCCTATCTAAAGCCACAGCCAACCGCAGAAAAGGATGCAGTTTACTAACTAATTCTCGGTATTTTTTCGGAAGTAAAATAAAATTTTCGTGCTTCTTTTTCGGAGGATTCTTCCGGTGATAGCGAGCTAAATTGGCAATTACTTCAATTTCAGTTTCCGTGTATCCTAATAACTCACCATTGCGAATTAAATAGTAAGAATGCTTGTGGTGGGCTGAATGACTGACGTACAAACCGCAATTGTGCAGAATCGCAGCCGCCCACAGCAAGTCCCGTTCTTCGCTGCCCCAATTGTGCAGAATTCCTTGAGTTTGGTCGAACAAACTGAGCGCAAATGCTGCGGTTCTTTCGCTTTGTTCTAAATTAACTTGATATTTGTCAGCCATATGCAGAATGCTGCGCTGGCGGATTGAACCTTGATAGCGCAAGCGGTTTTCAATTAAACCGTGGGTCAGCATCCAGTCAACAATTACGCCTTCTCGTAAAGAGCGATCGCAAACAGTCAGCGATTCAATTCCTAATAGTGTCATAGCTTCCTGCAAAATCAAAGCGCCTGCCAGAATAATTTCGGCCCGCTTGTCCGACATTCCAGGAATTGCCAATCTTTCGGCATAAGAAAGTTTGCGAAACCGATTGACTAAATCGCGCAAATCTTTTAAACTTAACTGATATCCGGCTAGCGGACTCGGCACTGTTCCCAACTTTTCGCGAGCGTTAATTGCAGCCAGAGTTTCGATGGTTCCAGCAGTGCCGATCAAGCGCAGAGGTTCGCCAGCATGGAATTGGGATTGCAATTCGTCGATCGGTCTTTCCAGCGAAATCCGAATATAAGCTTGCAAATAAGCAAACTCCTCCCTGCTAATCGGGTCAGTCTTGACAAATTGTCCTGTTAAGCGAACAGCACCAATTTTTGTACTGGTGAGACAGCGAGGTTCTGAACTGTCTCCTAAAATCAACTCCGTAGAACCGCCACCAATATCAATAATCACCTGGGACTGATTGTTAAACTCCATACCCGAAAGAACGCCGAGATAAATTCTCCGCGCTTCTTCCTGACCGGAAATTAAACTCACATTCAGGTCTAATTCTTCAGCAACTTGTTTCAGAAAATCCCGCCCGTTAGGGGCTTCCCGAACCGCACTCGTAGCAACAGCGATAATTTGTTCAGCATTAAAAGTTTTAGCAATATCTTGAAAGCGTCGCAGAGTGGCGATCGCCCTTTCCATAACCTCGGACTTCAACCACCCTGTCTTAACGTCGCAATCGCCCAACCGAACCGTATCTTTTTCTCTAGCAATAATCGTAAACGCGGGCAATTTCGGATCGATCCGCGCCACCACCATGTGAAACGAGTTAGTACCCATATCAATAGCAGCAA
This sequence comes from Microcoleus sp. F10-B2, assembly GCF_036704965.1. Lineage (NCBI taxonomy): Bacteria > Bacillati > Cyanobacteriota > Cyanophyceae > Oscillatoriales > Microcoleaceae > Microcoleus > Microcoleus sp. F10-B2. The sequence goes on from NZ_JAUBTB010000003.1 coordinate 23,434, forward strand.
TAATGCGATTTGACTCCGCAGCAGCGAGTGAATTAACCATTGGAGTATCGGGGTTGACAGATATTTATGATTATTTCACGAATCCAGTTAGGCATTCTATTAAATTAGCAAAAATTTGGAACTGCTGATTGGTCAAGACTTTCACCTGTGTTAAATTTCGGCAGAAGTGCGATCGGCAGCAGAGATAGTAAGTGATTGTGCCTAAAATTTGATAAAATCTAAAATTAAAAATCTCAAATCTAGAATTGAAATGCTTAAAGAGCCCGATCGCCAACCCGAATCCACATTGCTAACCGTCGTGAGGCTGTTGAGATGGGACAAACCAGCAGGAAGGCTAATTTTAATGATTCCAGCCCTCTGGGCCGTTTTTTTAGCAGCCCACGGGAAGCCTCCCGCAGCATTGGTGGGCGTGATTGTGTTGGGAACCCTAGCCACGAGTGCGGCTGGATGCGTCATCAACGACTTGTGGGATCGCGATATCGATCCCGAAGTAGAAAGAACGCGATCGCGCCCGCTAGCATCTCGCGCCCTCACCGTGCAAACTGGGATAGGAGTTGCATTAATTTCCTTTGCTTGTGCGGCAATTCTCGCTTTTTATCTCAATGCGTTAAGTTTCTGGCTGTGCGTCGCCGCCGTACCAGTAATTATCTGCTATCCTTTAGCAAAAAGATTTTTTGCAGTCCCGCAATTAGTGTTATCAATCGCCTGGGGTTTTGCAGTTTTAATTAGTTGGAGCGCCGCCGTTGGAAAACTAGAATTAGCGACTTGGCTGCTGTGGGGTGCAGTCGTGCTGTGGACCTTAGGATTTGATACAGTTTATGCGATGAGCGATCGGGAAGATGATTTGCGTTTGGGTGTGAATTCCAGCGCTATCTTTTTTGGGGATTATGCTGCTAATGCTGTGGGTTTTTTCTTTGTTGGAACTGTCGGTTTGTTAGTAGCAATGGGAATTAATCTGCACTTGCACATTGGTTTTTGGATGGCAATTTGTGCGGCGGCAATTTTGTGGCTTTTGCAGTACAGTCAACTCCGAAAAGCAGATATTCCTAAGCCTGTTTATGGTCAAATCTTTCGCCAAAATGTTTGGGTGGGGTTTGTAATATTGGCGGGGATGATTGTTGGGGAGATTTTTTAATAGACATCGACCATATTTATTGTGGAACAGGCATCTTGCCTGTTCAAAAAGCAATATTAGTAATTATTCTCAGGTGGAAAAACGCCAAATCTTAATAGTTCTGTCTCGGCTACCACTGATGAGAGTTTCTCCGTCAGGACTAAAGGCAAGGCAATAAACAGTGTCTGAATGTCCTAGAGTGTGAATCGGTTCTCCGGTAAATAAATCCCAAATTCTAATAGTGCGATCGGCACTACCGCTGGCGAGATATTTGCCGTTAGGACTAAAGGCAACAGCATAAACATCATCCGTATGTCCTGTCAAGTTGCTTTTGAGTTCTCCACTGCTTAAACGCCACAGTTTTATCGGTTGTTTGACACCACCGCTGGCGAGAGTTTGTCCGTCGGGACTGAAGGCAACAGTATAAACGATGTTGTCGCTAAAGAAAGAACGAGGCCAACCAATAGGGCCGTCACCAGGGCCGTTTAAATTGCGGATTTCTCTGCCTGTGTGAAGATTCCAAAGCTTGATATTGCTGTCGAAACTTCCACTAGCAATTATATTGCCGTCGGGGGCGATCGCAACGTCGTGAACTGCCCAAACATGACCTCTGAGAGTGTGTCGCAATTCCCCGGTTTCGAGGTTCCAAACTTTCACGGTACTGTCAGCGTGGTGTCCGCTGACTAAACTTTTGCCATTGGGGGTTAGGGCGATCGACCATACAGAAAGAACCACCCAGTCATCGCCTTTCAGAGAGCGTTTCAATTGCCAGCTTTGAGTATCCCACAATTTAATAGTACCGTCGGGACTGGCACTGCTGCTGGCAAGAGTTTGTCCGTCCCTGCTGAAAGTAACGCAAGTCACGCCGCCAGAATGTTGGGTAATATTTTCCAGGAGTTCTCCAGTTGCGAGGTTCCACACTTTAATCGTTTGGTCGAGACTGCAACTAGCGAAAATTTGACCGTCTGGGTGAATGGCGACTGATTTAATAATGTCTGAATGATCTGTGAGAGTATATTCGGTTTTCCAATTTTTTTTTACTTCCTGAAATCCATCTTGGAATTTTGCTTCTGTTTTACTGAAAAAACCTTGCCAAGTCGGAGGTTCTACAGCGGGGTTTTGACAAATTATGGGCAACCAAGTCGCCCCCGGAAATTCCTTGTCTAGACCTTCTGTATCCAAACGTTCCCGTGCTTTCCGTGCTGCTAAATATAAAGTTTCTCCACTTGAGTACGCCGTCAGAAAATATTTCAAAAACTCTTGAGCAATCCGATCTGGTACAGGTTCCCGCATCACAATAACTAGCGGAATGTGCAAATCAGCTAAATTTTCTGCTAACTTCAAACCATCACAGGAATTAAAAATAGCCAACTGCAAGCCGTTTTCTATAGCGCAGCGCAAACCGTGCTTCAACTCTAGCAGGGTAAGTGTTTCATCGGAATTGATAGCAAGATTGCCACTGTTACTATCACTCCAACTGTGACCAGCAAAAAATAAGATATCCCAGTTTTGCTCCCAAAGCTGATCGCTTAATTGTTTCCGTCGAGGTTCCGGAATAAAAAGTGGTTTTGTCTGAGGTAAACTTTTGAGAAACTTCTGATCTACTTGAACATCAATTCCTTGGCTACAACCCAAAATAGATAATATTTTTATGTTAGACTTTCCTCTTGACGCTGTAACAATTCTGGGAATTTCTGTATTTTCGGGAGGGCTGAGGACAATTTCAGAATTGGTGTATGTATCCGCAAATAAATCCCATTCCTGCCAAGGAAGTTTTTTCAGTAACTCATCTTTCGTTTGAATGAATACCCTAATTTCGTCTTTTTTATCTAATTCTCCTATAAGTCTTTCCCTGATTTTTTGAAAATCGCTATCATCAGACTTTTTCAACCACTCTTTAATGCTTGCTCTTAATTTTTGAGATGATTGGCGACAATCTTCGGGAACCTTGCCAACATCATTGATAGTTTCTCCCTTCCTGGCTCGAAAACACCAGTCCATGCGTAAATATTTTTTCTGCCAAATTTGATATATTTCAGGAATTTTTGGTGCTGCGGGAAATCTGCCATCAGCTTCTAAAAAAGCAGAATTTCCTGCTTGGTAAATTCGCAAGTTAACTTTAAACCCTTGGTCAAAATTGCCATTATTAATTTTTAAGAAAACCAACTTTACACCTGACATTTTTATCGCCTACCTTGTTGGAAATAAAATAAAATCTTCTATTTGCTTGAAATCACCCAAAGAAACCTCTATCCGAAATGCTTCTCCTGGCAATAAAAATAATTCTTGTATCATTCCTTCACTCTGTAATGGTGCTTGAAGTTCTACTAAAGTTTCTTCTGATTCATACACATCCAGCTTAAGGTTTTCTGGCAGATAAGGTTGACTGCCAATAGGATAGACTCCTAATATTGTGCTGATTTCTTGGTTTTCGGCTGGTGCGATATCGAGAATTAAAGCTACTGTAATTTCTGCTAATGTAATTAATTTAGCTCGTTTTACGGCTTGCGATCTAAATGCTGGATTCCGTATGTTCTTACCCAAAACTTCTTCTACTGTCAGCCATGCTTCCTGAATAGCTTCAACAAAATCATTCTGGAACCATTGGCTCAAATTTATGACTTTTCGCTGTGCTACCATTTGAGATTCTACAATGCCTCCCACATCCAGCACTTCTATCCCAAGTAAATCACTAAGTTCCCCTGCTTCAAAAAGGTTCATAATTCGGTAAAAATCTTCCTGAGAACTTTCAAAAACAAACAAAGTGCTGCTACTATTTTCTTCTGGGTGCTGATTTTTATCAATTTCATTATTCATTTCTTAGCATCTCTATATTTTCTACTTCAAACCCAATTTTTTTCAATTCATTTTGCATTTCAATGCCAGATATTTTATTCCCTTTGACTCTGACAATGAACATAAACCTTTGCATTTCTAATTGTTGAGGTGATTGCTGATTTTTTTTACATCCTGTATCTCGAAAAAATGAGACAACTTTAGGCCAAGGTGGCAAGCGTTTTTCTTCATCTATGCCCATCGTTTGTTTAATATACAGATGTACTGTCTTTGACATATCTGCACTCAGATGTTCGCCTTTTTTGCTGATATTTTTATCTTTGGTATTTATCTCTTCTATTGTCGGGGTTTTGTGTCTAACCATTCTAAAAGCTTTCTCATACCTGGACAGCAAACATAAACACAAACATAAGTAGGAAATTTCCCGAGAAGAAAGTTGGCTTTGTTTGACTGATTTGAGTTTATTTAAAATACAGTTAATATCGAGATTCTCTCTCTGTTCTGCTTCCTGACATTCCAGGCAAGGGGGATTTGATATTTGGGTCATTTTAGCAACGCTCTTTAAGGTGGAGTAACAGACTTCACGTACAGCAGTCTATTAGGAGAAGTATTTTTAACCTTTCCAACTTAATTACCCAACTTGTTTTGGATTGTTGGGTTCCATGTTGGAATCAGACATTTATAGAGTGGGTATGTAGACAGCAGTTAGGCCTAACTCAGTTGTCCTTTGTTCAAAAAATTGACTTGGAGACAAGAGTATGAATTGCAAAGTCTTGATTTCACCCCTCCTGATGGGCTCGATCGCACTCGGCATAACTTTGGTAGTAGCCGCAGTTTCAGGCACTTCAATCGATCGAATCGCTCTTGGGTCAGCCACGAATAACATGATACCCCGAATTTGTAAGGATCGAGATGGGAATGAATACCCATGTCCTTGATTAAGGCTAAATCTCAAACAAGTGCGATCGCACTTAAGTAAATCCACCTAAAAAACACAATTACCCGATACCCGAATTCTTAAAGAATTCGGGTATCTCACCGCGCGATTCCCTACGGGATAGCTACGCTTCACGCATTTTACATTTAATTAGAACCACCTAATTGCTTCAGACGCTGACGAGCCTTACCAATATAAAATTCTTCATCTGGCTCATCGGACTTAGCATATTTCAGACAGTTTTTCCAAGATTTCACAACTTCTGCATCATTCCCCAGATTTTCTTGCACTTGGGCCATGATGCCATAAGTTAAACCCCGATCTTTCTGTAGTTTAACAGCATCTTGCAACCTGTCCAAAGCTTCTTCATAGCATCCTTCTTCCTTCCAAGCCCAAGCAAGGTAAGTTAACAACCCTGCTTTGACTATTTTGTCATACTCAACTTGCTCAGTTTCCAGCAGCTTTAAACCGTTCCCTATTTTTTCAACTGATTTTCGCAAATCTTTATATTCAATGATATACAAACGGCCCAACTTGCAGTAAGCAGCAGCCAACCCTAGGAATGCTGCATCCTGATACAGTTTCATAGCCAGATCGACTTTCCCGGCTTCCTCATGCATCAACGCTTGATTGTAGTAAGTCACTGCATTATCTGGGTTAATTTTAAGAGCAAGCTCGAACTCCTTTCTAGCTGCGACGAGTTCGCCAGCTTGTTTTAAGTTAAACCCTCGATTGTTAGCATCCCTCGCCGCCTCAAAAAAAGTCATTTCTCTTGCTGGTGCTTCCGGGTGCGATCGCTTCTTGACTGCTTCTTGCATCGCCAGCTTCGATGTTTTTTTAGTAACTTTTTTTCCTTCTCCAATCACCTCTGATACTAGAGCCCACAAACCTTTTGCCAGCCTTCTCTCCACATAGCTAGGGCTATAGCCAGGAATGTTCATGTCCGCATAATCCACATCCATCCAGCTTAGACGAATAATCTCTTTCTCCGCAAAATCCAGCGACTTGCCTTTCTTTTCCAAAACCCACTTATCCAACAAGCTCAACATTTCTTCAACTTCCATCGCTTTCCCCAATAAATCTATTTTTTTGAATTATAAAATAATTTTTGTGAGTTTTGTGAGTTTTGTGAGTTTTTTGTAATTGTTTGTGAAGTTTATTGTGAATTTTAGCCTTGTTTTGATTGAAAAACTACTGGAGAATGTGTGGAAGTAAGCAACTGTACAAAACTATGTGTAGGTTAACCGTCCTTATTTTACCTACAAGCGCTCGACTTAGTTCAATCGTTTTCATACCTACCAAGTTAGCTCAAAGTTTTCACAGTCTTACATCCATTACATTCACTAAAAGGGTGATTATGGCTCCCATAGATGAATTGAGGTTGGCACTGGAACAATATTCCGATCGCACTCCCAAAGACGAGCGGTTATGTCAGCTAATTTTAAATATCTGCTTGCTATCACGGGATAATCCGCAGCGTCGAAAATTGGTCGATCGATTATTGCGGCAACTGCAACTCTTACCAAAATTGTCAAAAAGTTCTCATCCCTATTATTTAGAAGCCCAGAATAAAACTTGGGAATGGTTAGACAAGAACCTTCACAAGTTTCATCCCCAACGTTCTCCGATTCAAGCCAGTCTCGTCACTTGGGTTAACGGTCATCTCAGGTATCGAATTCACGATTTACATACTACCAAAAATCAAAAAGAGCTGTCCTTAGATTTAGATGCTTTAGAACGCAGCGGATTTTACAATGACTATTTAGATGGTTTGGAGGTGGAAATCGAACGGATTGAGAGACAAGAAAAACAAGCTGTAGCAAGGGCGATCGTCAAATACATCGATCGAGATCCAGAATACGAACTTCGGAATTGTTATCCTCGAAACCGTCCCGACTGCAACTGTCAAATTCTTGTTCAAAGATTGTTTTTGCAGCAGTCGCCAGAAAAAATGGCAGTAATCGCCCGACAGTTAAATATTAAGACACAGACTATTTACTCTTTTTGGAAAAGGAGGGGATTGTCCAAAATCCAAGGAATTGGCCGACATATTGCTCAAAAAAATTCTGATTTTATGTCTGGCTGATTGCTGATTGTCTGAATCTGGCGCCATTTATACGCCAGATTTAGAAAGGATCTCGCCCTTCATTGAATTTTTTTTCATAATCTACCAACACAAGGATAACCACAATGTCAGCAGAACAAACTAATCCAATGTTATTTAAAGGTGTTGCCAGCGATGGAATATTCAAAGGCAAAGTGATTGAGGGCAAACTCGACATCAAAGTCAACGTCGAGTCGGTGACAGATCAACCCAAAGAAGAACCGAAGCCGGCACCTTTTGGTTGGGAGACAATTTTATTCGCGGTGTTTTTTTTGTTAGTTCTTAATCAAGCAGCAGGCGACCCCAGAGGCATGAGAAAATACCAAATTCCGCAAAGGTCTTCTCACCATCAGATTTTACCACAATAGGGAGAACAGCCATTAGCCAATCGCAATTACATCCATCTCCCTGAGTGTGAGGTGGATGTAAAACCTTGATTCCCGGTAGTTTGTGTAAAGTTATGCTACAAAGACTGAAACTTTGCATAAAAACTAAAGCTTACTCCAGATAAATAAGTAGCGATGGAAGTTCAGCGAGTTAACCCCACACTCTTTGTGAAGTTATATTACAAAACGCATAAAAACTCCGACGCACTTCAGATAGATAAATATCAGCCCAAAGTTATCGAATGGCTCTCCTGAACTTATGGTTATAAGTTTATCTAATCAGAAAAGCAAGCTAATACGCGATTCCTAAAATTATTAAAATTAGAAAAACCATACCCTTGCCGCATTATCAACTTAATCCGATTGTTGATTCCTTCCATGACTCCACTTGTGGTGCGATGAAGAAAGTAGTTGCAAATACCCTCAAAATGATTCTCAATTGTTGATGCAGATTCTCTAAAAAATACTTGTGCATGATTTAGCCATTCTTTGATTTTGTTCTGCCCTTCTTTGACCGTCAAATTAGTCTCATATATTTCTCTAAATTTTTCTTTCATCTCATACGCAATTCGCAAACATTCGGATTTTCCTAGTGTCACTTCTAATTTATCAATCTGAAGAGGATTCAATTTTACTCGATTACTTAATAATAAATATTTACTTTGCCTGTCTGTTATTCCGGCTGCTCTACGTAACTTATTTAAGTCTTTGTTAACTACTTTCATTACATGAAAACGATCGATAATAACTTTGGCGTTTGGGAATACTTTTTTGATAACTTTAGGGAATCCTCCCCACATATCAACACTCACTTCCTCAACTTGTTCACGAACTTCAATTGGTTGTTCTATAAGGACTTCAATGATTTCTTCACAGCGATGAGAATCAATCATCTCAATTAAATTACCTTCGCCCAGGTCACTCACAACAGTCACAAAATTTCCTTGACCTTTTCGCATACTTATCTCATCGATACCAATTCGTTTAACCCGTTGCCAATTCGGTTTTTTTTTGAGGGTGTTTACCTGCTCAAATATTCCTTTTATTTTGTCATAACTCAGTCCTTCTTCTCGGACAATTTGCTCCATGCTCGATTGTTTTACACGCTCATAAATATCTTGTTCGTATCGTTGAGTATGCCGTCTTTTAACGTCCAAAAAATCTAATTTTTCTGTGGGATACCGTTGACACATAGGACAGTAAAACTGCCGTCGTGGGATTTTTAGATATACAGGACGACCAAAAACAGACAAATCTCTTACTAAAATTGGTCGATTTTGATGCAGTTTTTCGGTAGGATTGTTACAATGATGACAAACAATTCCTTCTGATAAAATGCTCAGTCCCAAGAAAAATTTTCCCTCAACTTGAGTACAAGTTTCAACCCTGACTCCAGGCAAGGCTAATAGATAGTCTAGATGGAAGCTCATAACGGTAAATGTATTAGTAGGTACATTTTACACCATAAACTCAGGAGAGCCTATCGAATTAATCAAGGTGCAAAATGTCTAATATATCGATCGGCAATCTGAACGACAACTATATCTCTATCGACTTCGCAGGTAAAACTGACCCCACAGACACCTATCGTTTTAATCGACTCAATACAGGCAGCTTTCGAGTTACCGCCGAAGGGTTTAGTTCCGTTGTCGGGATGCAACTCCTCGACAGCCAGGGAAAAGTCGTCAAAGACATCGAAACCAACGGCACAAATTCGGGAACTTTTAGCATCGATAATTTGGGCGCAACCAATTATGCGCTCAAAATTTCCGCACCTTCGGGCGATACAAATTATCAAGTTAGTTTAACCCCAGACGGCAAAGTTGACCCGCTGACAGGTTTAGGGGTTGACTCCGGCTTTTTCGCTACAGATTCCACGGGACAAGTTGGCTTTGATTGGTTGCACGACGGCGGCAATTATCAAGGTGAAGTTGCGATTTTTAGCGTGCAGGGAATGGAGAAATTCACCCCTGGTTCTCCAGAATTCATCAAAGAAGCGGCAAGGCGAGCTTTGAGCAATTCTTTATTCGGTCACGTAGTAATTTCTGACCCCACAGAAGGTGCAAATCCGCTATTTAACGGCAGTTTAGGAGAGGGAAATGATAACGAGGGACTCTACAGCGGCCCGAAAACATTTGCGATGAAACCGGGAGAGGCTTTTGCGGTAATGCTGGTGCCGAACGGTACTGTGGAAGATGTGTTTAATAATCCCGATGCTGATGGTGACAAACGCCCACTGCTGTCATTATCTAGCACTAATCCAGATGATGCTTGGTTGTACGGGCAAGTAGCAGATGTCACTGGCAAGGGTAAGGCATTTGCGATGGAAGATCAGCGAGTCGATGAAGGATCAGATAAAGATTACAACGATTTGGTTTTCAATTTAACAGGTGCGACGGGCAAAGCAGTGTCGATCGACAAAGTTATCGATAAGAGCAAAGATTGGACTAAACTCGATGGCGGCAAGAAATTGATCGATTATGTCAAATCAAAGCAGCCGATTGCTGTCGCGCCTCCTGTGGAAACGCCACCGATTGAGACAAAGCCGCCTGTTGTGACAACCCCCGCAGTTGAGACAAAGCCACCTGTAGCTGTAACGCCGCAAATTGAGACAAAGCCGCCTGTAGCTGTAACGCCGCCAGTTGAAACAAAGCCACCTGTTGTGACAACCCCCGCAGTTGAGACAAAACCGCCTGTAGCTGTAACGCCGCCAGTTGAGACGAAACCGCCTGCTGCTGTGGAACCGCCAGTCGTCGCAACCCCCGCAGTTGAAACAAAGCCACCTGTTGCTGTGGAACCGCCAGTCGTCGCAACCCCCGCAGTTGAAACAAAGCCACCTGTTGCTGTGGAACCGCCAGTTGCGACAACGCCCGCAGTTGAGACGAAACCGCCTGCTGCTGTGGAACCGCCCGTTGCGACAACGCCCGCAGTTGAAACAAAACCGCCTGTGGCTGTGGAACCGCCCGTTGCGACAACGCCCGCAGTTGAGACAAAATCGCCTGTGGCTGTGGAACCGCCCGTTGCGACAACGCCCGCAGTTGAGACAAAATCGCCTGTAGAACCGCCGATCGCACCTGTACCTCCGATCAAATCAAAACAGCCCGTGCAACCGCCTACGATCGCCCCAGAACCGCCTCTAGTTGAACTTCCGATCGACCCCGAACCACCTGTTGAACCCGATTTACCGATTAGTTCGCCGCCAGAAAATCGCGCATTTATCGGCATCATCGATACTGGGTTTGCTGCGAACAATCCCGATTTGGATTACTCTAAAGTGACTATGGGGCGCGATCGCATTGACAAAGACAGCAATCCTTTGTTTACTGCTGGCACTGGTAACGAACACGGCACATTTAGCTGGGGTTTAGTGAGTGCAATTCAAGGCAACGATCGAGGTATTGATGGCTACAACGATAAGGCAAATGTTTATTTAAGTCGGGCAATTGGTTCTGGGGAATGGGATTTAGCTTTAACTGATTTTGTAAGTGAAGCGAAAGCACAAAAGCAGAAGAATGCGATCGCGCTTCTTCCCCTCGATTTAACTCAAAAGAATGCAGACGGAAGTATTACCACTCGTTACGAATTTACACCCAGAGAACGTGCTGCGCTAGAAAATGCGCGTCAGAATGGAGTGCTGTTAGTTGTTGCGGCTGGGAATGACGGCGGTGTGATGTCTGTTTTGGGTCAATCTTCCCAGGAGTTTGAGAATATTCTCACGGTTGGTTCATCTGATGGATTTGGGCGATCGGATTATTCCAGTTACGGTTATGGTTTGGATATTTTAGTGCCCGGAGGTGCGATCGACAATCCGACTTTATCGACTGTTGGCGATGATTTAGGCACGATGGCGGGGACTTCTGTTGCCGCGGCCAAGGCGGCGGGGATGGCGTCTAAGGTTTGGGAGAGTAATCCCGATTTGAATCCTACTCAAGTGATTGACATTTTGACTGGAAGTGCGATCGATTTGAAGGACCCCGGATGGGATGAAGAAACGGGTTTTGGGGTGGTGAATTTGAATAAAGCTGTGCAAGTGGCGAAGGAAACAGCACCGCAAGCTTATATTCCGACACCTTTCTCGAATCCGACAACTTGGGGTAAGGAAGGGTTAGTGACGCCATTAGAAAGGGCGACGGCCGATCAGTTTAATGGCAATGGCAAATACTATGATTGGCAGTCTTACACCATTAAATCAGGAGATACTCTGAGTCAAATTGCACTCGACACAATGGGCGATGCTTCTGCTGATGCTTACAACTTCATTGCTCAACACAACGGTATTTCCAATGCCAATGAGATTCAGGCGGGGGCTACAATTGAGATTCCCAAGGAGGTACAACCACCTCAGCAACCCACGAATCCTGGCCCAACACAGCCACTTAATTCAATTTCCCTCAACGGACACACAATTAATGGCAATTTCTATCCAGTTTTCAAGAATTATCAAGGGACACTGGGCCATCCCACTTCCGATGTCATCAATTATGGTAGTGTCAGCTATCAACTATTCGACAAAGGGTCGATCGTTACCAGTAAAAATGGAACTTTCCCGCTTTACGGTGGCATCCGTCAAGCCTTTTTGAAAACAGGTGGATTGGAAGGGTGGTTGGGTGCTCCAAAGAGTGAGGAAAAAGGGTTGGGTAATGGGAATATCATTCAATACTTTGACAATGGCTACATCTACTGGAATGGTAGTAAGGCAACTGCTTACAAAGAAGGTAGCGGTATTTCGTTTGATAACACTTCCAATCTTGGTAATCAACCAATTTTGAACGACAATAATTCTCAACCTTCTCTCTTTGCTAATCCAACTTCATTTAATCCTTTAGTCGGATTCAAGAATCCTTTACAAGGTGCTGGCAGCATTACACAAGGACCAGGTGGTTCAACTTCACACACTGGCATATCGCAATATGCCATTGACTACGGTGTTAACCTAGGTACACCTGTATATGCAATGCGTTCAGGTACAGTGAAAAGAGTAATAGATACGAATCCAGACACAGGTGGTGGTCCAGAAAAAGCGAATCAAGCAAACTTAATTACGATTGAGCATGATGGAGGATATCATTCTGCTTACTTACATCTACAACGCGGATTTAGCTCAAAAGTGGCAGGGGGAATAAAGCCGGGTAATACTGTCAAAGCAGGACAGCTAATTGGGTACAGTGGTAATTCGGGTTGGAGTACAGGCCCTCACTTGCATGTACAAGTTCATAAACCAAATAGTAATGGTACTTTTGGTCAGACTGTCCCATTCAGAATTAGTTAATTTCTTCTAAATTATGTCAGCCGATCGCCCATCATTCATCAAAAGAGCGAGATCCCTTCTTGCATCTGCGTTAATCTGCGTCCGTCTGCGGTAAAAAAGATCGATCGCCCTTTCTAATAATTCAGAAGGGCGATCGCTATTTGGAATGAATTCGCGATCGCCCTTTTCTGGAGTTCATCAAAAGAACGATCGCTTCTACTTGTAGGATGGAATAACCGCTTGCATCTGGCAATTTCCATGACCAACCCCATCCAGCAAGAAGCTCGCCAAATTCTCGACAGTCTCGCCTTTACCCCCTTTGATAGATGCCATCCCCTCAGCCGCGACTTCGACACCATTCCTGCTAAAGTTGGTTTGTACGCCTTTCGACATCGCATTCAAGGATTACTCTACATCGGCAAAGCCAAGAACCTCCGCGATCGACTCCGAGGTGGTCACAAAGCCTTCCTCTGGGGCTGGCTCGATCGCTACGATCCAGATGATGTAAGGATCGCCTTTGTTACCCTCAACCAATGGCAAAAACCAGGGTTATTATATGAATTAGAAACCCTCATCCTTCAAGCTACAAATCCTCCCTACAACGTTAAAATCCCCAGAGAACAATGACTCAGACCCTCAATATCCAACACTTACCGCCAGAAGCTATTCATTCGCTGATGACCCATTTGCCTGACTATGTGAAAGTCGCCCTGATGGAAAAAGCTGCGGAGTTAGAATGCTCTCTGGAAGCTGCGATCGAAATGGCGATCGCTAGTTTTCTAGACTCAGAAGCTTTGAGCTTTGAAGATTGCCTATTATCGCAACGTCTTAAGGAATCAGAATTGGTAGAATTTAGCCAAAAGAAATAGGGTGCGATCGCCCATAATTCATCAAAAGATCGATCGCCCTTCTTGCATCCGCGTTAATCTCCGTCCATCTGCGGTTAAAAAAGAGCGATCGCCTTTCTAATAATTCAGAAGGGCGATCGATCTTCAACTTCCCACCTCAAGACTAAATATTTACTCATTCTCATCAACATTATCAAAAATATCTTCGATGTCCCGTGCGCCGTGAATCACGCGCAAAATTTCCACCCCTGAATCTATAAGACGGTAGAAAATCAGATATCTTCTAAAACCTTTAATAGCTTGTTGTCGCACATCGATTAAATTAGGATGAGAAAATTGACAGCGTTTTCCCATTTTTGGCGCTTGGGCTAATTGTTTAAAGGTTTCTTCCGCCGCGACAAGAAAGCGATCGGAAGCATCCATATTATCTTCCGCAATGTAAGTGGCTAATTCAATCAAATCACGGATAACTTGCGGACGTTTTTGGATCGAGGTCATTTTTCTCCCTGCAACCCCTGCTGCTGGGAAATACGCGATCGCACAGCTTGACGAATCTCCATCCAATCTTCCTCAGTCATCGCCGTAGGATTTCCTGATTCCAAACCCTCTAATAACATCGCTTCCAAACGTTCTGAAGCTTTACGTTTTTGGTCTTGGCGAATTAACTCACGAAAATACTCGCTAGCTGTACTATAACCCCCTTGGGCTACCTGTTCTTCTATATAAGTTCGCATTGAGTCAGGCAGAGAAATATTCATACTTGTCACGGGTATTACTTACCTCATTTAACTCGTTATCTTATTATGGCAGATTTTGCCATTTTTTGTCAAGTCTCAGACAACGTGTAATTTTATAATAAATTGGGAAGAGCCAAATCCCTTTTTTACCCAGACTCAGAAACTATCTGGCCCATAATTCATCAATCATGGCGATCGCCCTTCTTGCATCAGCGTTAATCTGCCTTCATCTGCGGTTAAAAAAGATGGTGAAGCGGAGCTATCCCGTAGGGAATCGCCCTTTCTAATAATTCAGAAGGGCGATCGCCCGTTTTATGCTCTATCATGGCGCTCGCCCCGATCCCATTTGCTATAATCTTCAGTAATATCTCATTTACGCACAGCGATCGACATGAGCGATGAAGAGCTGAAGCAACTAATAGAAAGCAACGCTAGGGCAACTCAAGCTATGTTAGATAACATGGCAGAAGCAAGACTCGAACGACAGGAACTTCGAGAAGGAATGGTACAACTACAAAATGCTGTGGTGCAATTGATTAACGTTCAGTCAGGAATTGCTAACTTACTTACTTCTCTAGATGAAGATCGTCCAACTGTTCTGAGAAAGCTAACCACAATTGAAAACAAACTCGATCGACTTCTAGGACAAGAAAATGCTCAGTAAGTAAAAGAGCGAGATTCGTTAGTCAAGAAGATCGATCGCCATTCCTGCATCTGCGTTAATCTGCGTCTATCTGCGGTAAAAAAAGATCGCCCTTTCTCTGCCAGATTCAGAAGAGCGATCGCCCGTTATACAATCAAAATGGCGATCGCTCAAAATCTTTCCCATTCACAACCAATGAATCCAGCCGCACAAAAACTTCCAGATTTAACAGGGCAAACCTTATCAGAAGCGATCGCCATACTGGAGAGTTACGGCTTCCAATTTCAAAGCAGCACAAAAGGTGGCTATCAAACCTTTGAACATCCAGACGGCAGTATCATTCATATTAGACCAAATGGTGAAATAGTCCGTACAGGGCCAAAGATACGCGGGACAGATGGCAAAACTTACCGTCGTAGATACAATCGAGATGGAAATCAAATAAAATTTGCACCAGGGGCTAAGACACATAATACCGGAGAAAAAGTGATTCTATGACAACCGCGATCGCACTCAACCTCAAAACCTTTTTAGAAGACTTAAAAAGTGCCGATTTAGTAGGAGTTTCACTCCGCCCTCAAAATCTTGGCTTGCGTTTAGACTTCACCTTTGGGCCCGAAGTGGGAGATGTAGCGATCGAGTTCGATCGCATTCTTCACCTAGTGATTTCTCGCCCCATCAATTCCGATGATGAAAATTACTGTTTTTGGGTAGGAGAAGTCGAACTCAGAAAGCTTGAAGAAAATGCTGAAACTTTTTTATCTTCCCTGTCCTATCCTTTCAATTTTCCGGATAATTTAGATTTATCTGCTTTGAGTTATTTTCGGTTAGAAGGGGATATTTTTATTGAAATAATTTGCGAATCTTATAAGATTTTTCAGGAAGTGAAAAATTAATGTTTATTTTTTAAGCTTTCTCAATCAAAAGAGCGAGATCCCTTTATCAGCTAGATTCAGAAGGGCGATCGCCCTTCCGTTTGTGCATTTAACTAACAAAAAATTGTCAATTTAGTCAATTATTGCTAAAATAATTACAAAAAACTATTCTGATTAGCCAATGAGCGACATCTCTATCAGCTTGCCAGATGACTTACTCACATATGTCAATCAAAAAGCGCTCAACCAAGAGTGCTTTGATAGAATTTATCTTAAAACAATCGCGAAAACAACAAGAAAACCAAGCTTTAGCAGAAGCTTGCAAGCTAATTGATGAACTAGATTTAGGATGGGATGAGGAATGGCAAGCTCAAGCGATTACCGACTGGGAAGTATCCCGATAGCTAGATTCGATAGCGATATCCCTTTTGGAACTATCAGAAAAGGGATCTCACCCATTATACAATCAAAAAGGCGATCGAGCTTTAACTTACTCATATTAAATTTTTACGAACATTCATTCACCGACTAAATCCCAAAAATCCTCTGACTTCAATCCTCCATTTTCTTTTAAACTTTGCCGAGATTCATCCAATATATGATTAAATTTTGGATTATTAGCTAACAAGAAACGCTCTAGAGCTTCCGGTTCTATAATCAAAGTCATAGCCGCTACAGGTTGACCATTTTCTGTAAGCAAAATTGGCTCTCCCTGCGAGACTTGCAAATACTCAGCAAACTTTGCTATCATTTCAGCTAAAGAAACTATTTTCATGATTCAATCTCCTCTGTTCCTATAAATAACTGATTACCAACTTTCACCCCAATTGCTAAGATATAAACTTCCCAGGTATCAAGGTTAGTCTCATAAAACACTCGAAATCGATTATTTTGCCCAAATCGTAGCTCCCAAGTAGCACCTAGTTCCGAAGGTTCCAGTAAGGGCTTGCGGTTCCGCGTTTCTACCTCTGGCTCATAGGTTAACTGCTCCTCTATTGTACTGCGTATCAACGAATAATACTTGCGGTCGATCGCTGCGAGATGCTGGAAGACTGGGCGTGTAAAGATAATTTCAAACTTCTGGTGAGTTGTCATGCTTAGTTGAGGTCATTATTGTCCCATTGCGAACACTATAAGATATTCCAGGAAGTCAAAAATTAAATTTTATTTCTTAACTTTCCCGAAAAAAGAAACGTAACTAAAACCACATCACCAAAACTATAACTCGTCATACTCAGCCTCCTCTAAATTATCCCAAATTTTAGCAAAAGCTGCTTCCGAGAGTTTAGTCGCACTATAAGTTACAAAACTATGTTCACTTTGAGTTAATAGGAAGTCGAGGAAATCTTCTAATACCGTAATTTTATCGGGCGGTAAGCTACGAATTTTTTCTATCAGCTTGGTTTCGGGACTTTTCGCGATATTCATGTTCTTTAACCGTTTTATTGAAAAAACAACACACATTCTTCTCAACTAGATATTTACCCCAAAACTATGAAAAAAATCATCATCGGCATCATGGGCCCGGGCGATAGTGCCACATCAACCGACTTAGAAAACGCCTATCAACTCGGACAACTCATCGCCGAAGCAGGATGGATATTGCTAACTGGCGGTAGAAATGTCGGCGTCATGGATGCAGCCAACAAAGGAGCAAAATCAGCTAACGGTTTAACAGTCGGCATCCTTCCGGGAAATGACACTCGCGGTATTTCTGAAGCTGTAGATATTGCCATTGTCACCGATATGGGAAACGCCAGAAATAACATTAACGTTCTTTCTTCAGACGTAATAATTGCCTGCGGTATGGGGACGGGTACTGCTTCGGAAATTGCCCTCGCCCTCAAAGCTAACAAACAAGTTATATTGTTAAATCACAGCCGTGAAAGTCAACTTTTTTTTCAAGGTTTAGCACAATTTAACATCTTTGTGGTAAACAATGCTGTAGAGGCTATGAATCAAGCTCGCGAAATCCTAGTAAATTCAAGATGAAATCCAAGATGAGAGTAAGCAAATTCAACTTTTGTGCGATCGGCATTTTCCTGACTTTGGGGATTTTCCTCACTACCAAAGCAGACGGAAGAATTGCACAGTTCAGTTTCAGCGACAAATCCACTCCTAAATTAGCACAAACCCTCCCTCCGCCTCCCCCTTTCGCACCGCCTGTTACCGAACAAGAAGCGCCACCTATTCGCAGTGAATCCGTACCCGATCAAATAGGTTTAGCAACCCATTTGCAGACCATCAAAGCTAGAATGTACGGTGCTTACTGGTGTCCTCACTGTCACACGCAACAAGAACTTTTCGGCAAAGAAGCATTTACCGCCATTACTTACATAGAGTGCGATCCCAGAGGCAAAAACGCTCAACCGGATTTGTGCAAAGCTGCCAATATTAAAGCTTATCCCACTTGGGAAATTCGGGGGAAATATTATACAGGCCGGCAATCTTTGGAAAAACTTGCTATTTTATCCGGTTATAAAGGTAGCAGCAATTTTCGGCCACCTGTTCCCTCTCCTTAAAAATATCTAATTGACAAGGCCAACATTCTTAGCGACAGCACCGAAACTCACCTAAATCAAATGATTTCGGATTTTAGTCGTTTTACCTCGATCGCAAATCGATCTATGAAGGTCAACAAAAAAAACTCATCTGTAACTGGCAATTAAGATAAATTAGTCAGGATAAAAGCTTCCAGATTGAGCTGTTACAGTAATTTTACATCGCTCGGGCTGCATTGTATGCGATCGCATTTCTCATAAGTATGATGCGGTCGCCAATCATTCATATCAAACAGCATCACAAAACGTGGCGCTCGACTCATTGCAAATTTTAATTATTTAGCATAAAATTTAGGAGGGTGAAATCAACCGTGAGATATCAACTTTTTTTTTTATAAAAAATCAAAAATTATTGAGCGAGTTGCGATCGCGATAAAATACTCAAAAACTCGATTTTTGAGTACCCAGATCATCTTTAATAGCGTAGGATCATAGGAATTTGAACATGAAACAGAATTTACTTACGCTAGCTTTAAGTGCGATCGCCCTCCTAGGGCTGCCCAGTTGCAGTACGACGACCAGCAGTGCCACCACCACAACAGCGCCCACGACTGCGGCAACGCAAACCCAAACCTCGATCAAAGTTGGGGGGTCAAGCAGCACGTTGGGTGTGATTAAGGTCCTGCAAACCAACTACGAAGCTACCGCAAAAAACGTCAAAATTACCCAGCTAGAACCGGGGCAGTCTGAAAATATAATTGATGGGATTAAACAGACATTAGTCGATCTAGGTGTAATCTCGAAAAAATTAAAGCCAGAAGAAAATGATGGCACATTAGAGTCTCGCGAGGTGGTTCATGATGCCCTTTTAGTTGCCACTCATCCCAGCGTCACAGGGGTGAAAACCCTCACGACTGAAGACCTCAAAGGTATTTATAGTGGCAGCATCACCAACTGGAAGGAACTCGGAGGAACCGATGCTAAAATTGTACTTCTCGATCGCCCAGAAGATGAATCTGCCAAGCGACTCTTGCGGGAATATTACCTAGGAGCAGATTTGAAGAATTCATTAGAAGCAATCGTATTTCGGAAAGAAGGGGAATTGATCGAGGCAATTCAAAGCACTCCTTACAGCATCGGTACCTTTTCCCTGGCTCACGCCATTTCCGAAAAACTACCTGTCAACCGCCTCAGCCTCAACGGGGTTGAACCAACACGAGAAAATGTCAAAGCGGGCAAGTATCCGATGGTTAGGACAATTTCAATTCTGTGGCACAAAAAACCTTCAGAGGCTACCCAAGCGCTAATTAAATACATCTCTAGTCCGCCAGGAATCAACGCGATGGAGGAGTCTGGCTTTATTTCCGTGAGCCAATCCGCCAAGGATTAAGAGCTATGACCATCCAGTCCAGATACGCGCGGTTACCCGTTTCCGTCAAGTTGTTATCACCTCTATTGTTGGCATTTCTGAGTCTATGGACTGTCGGAACCTTGGGTTTGGGTTATTTTGCTAGAAACAACTTAGAACAAATGGGGCGAAGGGAGATCGTGGATCTGGCTAGTATGCTGCAGGAAGCTCTAAAGCAAAGGCAAGAATCACTCCGTGTGAAAGCCCGTTCGGTGAGTGAAAATAATGATGTCATCAGAGCAGTAATAAAGGGCGATCGCCCTTTATTGCTGCGGACAGTATTACCACTACAAGCGGGTTTTAAACTGGATTTGATCAGAATAGTTGACGCTGATGGTCAAGTCTTAGTGTCTTCACAGTTGGGAGCAATCAGACAGGCGAGATTGCAGGATGGCTCTGTGAACCGTGCCGCCCGAACCGGACTAGAGTTACCGGGAGTTATCCTGGCAGAAAACTGGGCTCCGGCTTCCATGATTGGGTTAATATCAATCAAATCATCTCAAAAGATCCTAGCTGGTTTGGTGGCGGGATTAGCCATGGACGACACAGCGCTCCTGTCGCTTCGCGGCGACACATCCATACATTTGGTGGCTTTTGACGGCGAGAAGGTAACGGCTGCTACTTTGCCACTTAACCGCGATCGGTCTTGGCATTTTCCCCAGCCAGACGGGTTGCCCACTAAGATCGGGATTGCTGGTGAAGCATACCTGATCAAAACAATCAAGCTACAAGGTTTTGATGGGGTAACTCTCAAAATTGCTGTACTGCATTCTGCCAAGGAAATCGAGCAAGCACAACAGCGGTTGTGGTTTGTGGTGGGTAGCTTTGGGCTATTGGGAAGTGTTCTGATCGCAGTTGTGACGATCGGAGGTTTCCGTCTGACCCAAACTCTGAGCCATCGCATTCAAAGACTGACTAAGGCAACCCAGGAATTGGCCAGAGGCAATTTAGCGATTGGTATTCGGGTTGACAGTCAGGATGAAGTGGGGCTTTTAGCTCAGGGATTTAACAGTATGGCAGACCAACTTAGGGCTCGCGATCGACAACTGAGCCAACAGGTGCAACAACTAGAGATTACCCTTGAAGAACTGCACCGCACCCAGAGTCAGATGGTGCATAACGAAAAAATGTCGGCACTGGGGCAAATGGTGGCAGGGATAGCGCACGAAATCAACAACCCGGTCAGCTTTATCTACGGCAACCTGTCTCATCTCAACGAGCATATCCATGACTTACTGCGATTACTAGATGCCTATCAAAAGCATTATCCCAACTCGTCCCCATCACTTCAAGATGACCTAGACGATGTGGATCTAAACTACTTAAAAGAGGATCTCGCTAAGATTCTTAAGTCGATGAAAATGGGCACCGGTCGCATTCGGGACATTGTGGTTTCGTTGCGTAGCTTTTCTCGTCTGGATCACTCGGAATTCAAGGCTGTCGATATCCATGAAGGCATTGATAACACCTTGATGATTTTAGAACATCGCCTTCAAGCCCTGCCAGAACGCCCAACCATTGAAGTAGTCAGACAATATGGCGATTTACCGTTGGTAGAATGCTATGCAGGTCAACTTAATCAGGTGTTTATGAACTTGCTATCAAATGCGATCGATGCTTTGGAAGAGAGCAATGAAGGACGTAGTTTTACGGATATTGCTGACCAACCGAATCGGATTTGGATTAAGACTACCAAAACAAAAAAACAGTGGGTGCAGATTGCGATCGCCGATAACGGTACGGGCATTCCAGAGAAAGCGCGATCGCGCCTATTCGATCCCTTCTTCACTACTAAACCCGTAGGCAAGGGGACAGGATTAGGCTTATCCATTAGCTATCAGGTAGTGAAGGAAAAGCATGGAGGAAAACTGTGGTGTGATTCCACCCTGGGCGAAGGCACGAAGTTTGTGATTGAGATTCCCATAGATCGAACTCAGCCAACAAATACTTGAGAATGGGTTTTCAGTTGTTCGACTCACTCTCAACCGTCAACCGTCAATTGTCAATTGTCTTCTCACTAAAATACTCTTCAACAATTTTCAAAATCCGCGACGCTGCAAAACCGTCACCAAAGGGATTAATTGCCATTGCCATTGCGTTGTATGCTTCGGAATTGCTGAGCAAGTTTGCCGCTGCTGTGAAAATTGTATCATAATTCGTACCCACAAGTTTAGCTGTGCCTGCGGAAATTGCTTCTGGTCTTTCTGTGGTTTCTCGCAATACTAAAACTGGCTTGCCCAAACTAGGTGCTTCTTCTTGCAAGCCACCGGAATCTGTTAAAATTAAATGACATCTCTGAATCGCTCCTACTAATTCGGCGTAATCTAAAGGTTCAGTTAAAAATACTCGTGGGTGGTCGCCCAAAAGAGCTTGCAAAGGTTTTCTGACTGTGGGATTTCGGTGCAGGGGTAGCAGTAAAGCTGTATCAGGAAATTTATCTAAGATTTGAAGAAAGGCGTGAGCAATTCCTTGTAAGGGTTCGCCCCAATTTTCGCGGCGGTGAACTGTGGCTAAGATAGTGCGATATTTGCTCCAATCTAAATTGGGAATTTTGCATTCGGGTTCGCGTTTGGCAACAGAAAGCAAAGCATCGATTACTGTGTTGCCTGTACGGTGAATTTCTCCCCAAACTCCCGATCGCCCTAAATTCTCTTGGGCCAGCGCTGTCGGGGCAAAATGCAGCCTTGTGAGCTGAGAAATCAACCGTCGGTTAGCCTCTTCGGGGTAAGGATTGAACACGTCGTCTGTCCGCAATCCGGCTTCTACGTGACCTACGGGTATTTTCTGGTAAAATGCAGCCAAAGCAGCGGCAAACGCTGTGGTTGTATCGCCCTGAACTAAGACGATTTCGGGCTGCAATTCTTTAAACAATGCTTCCAAACCCTGCAAACTGCGGGAAGTAATATCCGTCAAGGTTTGCTGGTGCTGCATAATTGCTAAATCCCGATCGGCTTTTAGATCGAACATTTGCATTACTTGCTCGACCATTTCTCGGTGCTGACCGGTTAAAATTACTTGGGTGTCAAAGGTTGGCGAACTTTTGAAGAGTTGAATTACTGGGGCTAGTTTAATCGCTTCTGGGCGAGTTCCTAAGACGATGCAAACGCGGTGTGTGGCTTCGGACATGGTAAAATTGGGTAGTTGAGATTGGCGAGGCTCTTAAAGGCTGAATATTTTATAGCAGGTTTGAATCGTTGGTTAACAAGATTTATTTTTTTATGAACCGCAGAGGGCGCAGAGGGCGCAGAGGAGAGAAGAGAGATAGAAAGTGGTTTGACGTTGGGTGGGGGCGGGTTTTTGAGATTGTGAGTTTTAGGCAATTATTGTTGGTGAAACCCGCCCCTACAAATTTATTGACATTAGTACATTTTTATTTTTGAATTTGTCATGCCCTATCGTTACATTCTATTTTATAAACCCTACGATGTTTTAACTCAATTCACTGACAACTCCAGCGAAACTAAACGCAGCACTCTGAAAGATTATATTCCGATTCCTAACATTTATGCGGTGGGAAGGCTCGATCGCGATAGTGAAGGTTTGTTGCTGCTAACCGATGACGGACAAATGCAGCACCGCCTCAGTGACCCGAAATTCGCTCATCCCCGCACTTACTGGGTGCAAGTTGAACGAATTCCCGATGCAAGTGCGATCGCAGCTTTGCAGACAGGTGTGACTATTCAAGATTATCGGACTCGATCGGCAAAAGTGCAATTATTGTTAGAAGAACCACCTTTGCCACCCCGCGAACCGCCGATTAGATTTCGCAAAAACGTGCCGACAGCTTGGCTGGAAATGACCCTTACAGAAGGCCGCAACCGCCAAGTCCGCAGGATGACCGCAGCAGTAGGGTTTCCGACGCTGCGGCTGGTCAGGTGTGCGATCGGGCATTTGCGTCTGGAAGGTCTCAAACCCGGTGAATGGCGGGAACTAACTCAAGCTGATTTTAGATTGGGGAATTACAGTCAACAGTCTTGACATTCAGGACATTCTTGATAGCTGAAACTATTACTGCGGCTGCATTTCCCTTCTTCCTTCTTCCTTCTGCTTACTTCTACTTACTTTCGAGGGGGCAAAATAAAACTCTCGTTTCCATCCTTATCTTTTTGCACCTGAGCTCCCAACTTGACAAGAGCTTGTTTCGCCCTTTGACGCACCAATTTATCAGTTGTTTGAGCATAAACCGTACTCCAAGCAGTAAACCGCACCGGCACGCTATCGGGATCTCGGCGCAAATACTCAGCAGTTGCTCGAAACATCGGCGCCAATGTCGGCCCTTGCGGGGTTTTTTCCACCCAATCAGCGGCCATTTCGTGAGAGTTAATTGACTCGGGAATATCCCCCAACAGCAGCAACTCATCAAGACCTTTAGTTCGCCACACTATCCACGATTGGGAATGAATTTGCGGCGAAAGGGAAAGGGCGCTAGTACCGCGCTCAATCAACTCAACAGCAGTTTCAGGCTTTCCCTGATAAAAAGAAATAGCTGTGGAAAGAAACAGGTAGATGTCAGTCCACCGCGGGTCGCGCCGCGTAACTATGTCAAAATAATCTTGGCTCAAATTGTAGCCCGTCACATCTCGCGCTTCGTCGTCGCCAAAATATTGCAAAAATTTGAGAAATGTCCAATCTGCAATTAAATTGTCAAAGCCAAAACTAGGGAGAGTTTTGAGCATTTTCAGCCGCAGGGCTTCTTGCTGCGCTTCTTGCTGTGCGGCTTGCTTGAAACTGGCAGCAGACATTGCAGAGAGGGGCTTTTGCCCCTGAACGCCAACAGATGGCATTCCGCCCAACTCCCCGCTCGACTGCATGGCGACGACCCCTGCCAGCGCTGCTAGACCGATAAATCCATTAACTAGCAGGCTCAACCACTTACGCGAAAATTGTTCGATTTTAGCTTCCACGGCACTTTGAAATCCAAGTTTTAAATTAAGTTTATTGAAAGAGAGTAATAATTGGTTGGCGATCGACAATGAATCTCGTTAAACTGTCCAAAGGGATGGTGGAGCCTCCACGCAATAGTTTAAGTAGTAGTTTGAGATTTTTTAGCAATATAAAATCTCAAATCAAAAATCTAAAATCGAATTGAGCCAAATTCAATGAATCAAGCCCGCAGACGCTTTTCTAAGTTACAGGCAGCCCTGTTCAGTGGGGCGATGGCAACAACTGCTTCGATATCTTTACTCGTTCCCGGCCTGAGTCAATCAGTCCGCGCCGAGCTTCAAGATAGCCCCAAAGCTGTCTTAGACGAAGCTTGGCAAATTGTGAATCGAGAGTATGTTGATGGCAGCTTTAACAAGACTGACTGGCAAGTAACCCGCCAAGAATTGCTCAGCAAAAATTATACCTCTCGCGAAGCTGCCTACACCGCCCTCCGCAAAGCCCTAGAGAAATTAAACGACCCCTACACGCGCTTCATGGACCCGAAGCAGTACGAAGCGCTGACGAATCAAACCTCCGGGGAACTGACAGGGGTGGGGATGAGGCTGGAAGAAAACGAGAAAACCAAAGCGATTACTGTAGTCGAGCCGATGGAAAATTCCCCGGCCCTGAAGGCAGGGATTCAAGCGGGCGATACGATTTTGGTGATTGACGGCAAAGCTACCAAAGGCATGACTGTCTCGGATGCGGCTCAGATAATTCGGGGCGCTGAAGGCACGAAAGTCACGCTGCGGATTGCTCGCGAGGGCAAAAGCGAGTTTGATATCACTCTGACTAGGGCGAGAATTGAGGTAGCAGCGGTTCGCTACAGCCTCAAGAATGAAGGCGGTCAGAATGTCGGTTACATCCGCTTGCAAGAGTTTAGTTCCCACGCAGGGGAACAAATGCAGGCGGCGATTAAAAAGCTCTCGGATCAGAAAGCTGACGCTTTTGTGTTGGATTTGCGGGGGAATCCCGGCGGCTTGCTGCGAGTGAGCATTGATATCGCTCGGATGTGGATGGATACGGGGGCGATCGTCCGCACAGTCGATCGCGCGGGCGATTCTCAGGAAATGCGCGCAAACCGCACTGCAATCACTGACAAGCCTTTGGTGGTGCTCGTTGACGATAACTCGGCCAGCGCCAGCGAGATTTTGGCCGGTGCTCTGAAGGATAACAAGCGCGCAACAGTGATGGGCGGCCAAACTTTTGGCAAAGCTTTGGTGCAGTCGGTGCATTCTTTGGCGGACGGTTCGGGGTTGGCGGTGACGATCGCTCACTACTATACTCCCAACGGTACGGATATCAGCCACAAGGGGGTTACTCCCGATATTAAGGTGGAAGTCACCGACGAACAAAAGCTGAAATTAGCTAACAAACCGATGTTGGTGGCGACTAAGGACGATCCTTGCTACGCGCAGGCGATCGCACTTTTGCGAACTACCGCTTCGTCTCCCCGTCCCGTTGCTGGTAATGAGGCTCTTGTTCCTCAGAAGTAGTTGAAACCGTAAGTTATTAACAATTAGCTTTAAGATGAAACCCGCACCGGCGGGTTTTGTTTTTATGGATTAGTTCTTGGTGATTGATTGTGATTGCCAAATGACTGCTGATATCAAATCCGGTAGCATCGGAATTAATATTGCTCTCGCGGTCTTCTCTATATAATTCCCGTGCAACCGGAAACAATATGAAGCCGATATTACCGTCTCGTCGGCCTCTCTCGATACCGCTAAGCCTCCAGCTTCCGATTTCTTTCGATCGCACCCAACCAGGTTTGACAAGGCCCACAAGACTCGTATCTGTTGCCAGACGAGAGATAAGCTGTTGTGCATTTAAATTGTATATTTCGAGTCCCGATCGAAAATCGTCAAATCCTCTCCCCCGATCCCCATCGGACCCTCTCCCCTTCTCCCCCTCTCCCCCTCTCCCTCTCTAATACCATAGGCAATCTAGATGCAACACAGCTTATCTGGACTTGGCTCTCCCCAGAATTCAGGAAGAGCCTCAGCCGATTGCTGACAACTGACGGTCGATCGCTATTGATAGGATTGCTATATGCGCGACTTTGATGTTTAATGGCTAAAGCCAACTATTCGATCGGGTAAAGCGACGCAATGTTTCAAGAATTACTGTCGGAAATTGCCATTTTCAACGAGACTAATTTTGTTCTAGTTGATATCGGTGCATCAGGCGAACCTCACCGCATCTGGCAGGAAATTGCTCCGTTTTCCTACTACATCGGCTTCGATCCAGATTCTAGGGAACTGAATGAGGAAAATTCTTGGAATTTCCAAAAATTTACCATTGTCAAAAAAATCGTAACAGATGATTCCTCTAGTCAAGTCAAATTTTTCCTAACTTCCTATCCCTTCTGTTCGAGTACGCTTCAACCCAACGAGAATTCCCAGCAGTATAGCTTTAC
This sequence comes from Microcoleus sp. F10-B2, assembly GCF_036704965.1. Lineage (NCBI taxonomy): Bacteria > Bacillati > Cyanobacteriota > Cyanophyceae > Oscillatoriales > Microcoleaceae > Microcoleus > Microcoleus sp. F10-B2. Next base: position 50,373 of record NZ_JAUBTB010000003.1, read on the forward strand.
AGAAACTTTTGACGTTGAGAGCCGTGTGGAATTACCTGCAACACGGTTGGATGAAGTCATTGGAGAGCTGAAAGTTCATGGAATTGATTGGTTAAAACTCGATTCTCAAGGTCGGGATTTAGATATCTTTCTGAGTATCGATAAATCGGTCAGAGATCGGATGTTAGCGATCGATGTCGAACCGGGAATCATAGCTTTCTATGACGGAGAAAACACCTTCGATCGAGTTCATAAAGCTTTAATAGAGGAAGGTTTTTGGCTGTCGAGTCTCAACTTTCAGAGTTTTCCTAGGGTGATGCAGAGTACGCGGAAAGCCCTCTCCAGTCAACTCGACCAGCAACAGATAGAACGATTACCGGGGAGTCCGACAGCCGCTGAATCCAGATATTTCAGAACCCTAGAGCACCTCAAATTAGTTGATGCTAGTTTGCGCGACTACGTGAGTCTTTGGGCTTTTGCGCTCTTGGATGGCAAGGTGGGTTTTGCCCTGGATATCGCCTTACACGTCGCAGACTCCTATGGCACAGATCCTGTGGGCGGTATATTGCTAGATAAAACGATCGCACTGGCGAAACAGTATAAATAGGCAATAGGCGATCGGCAAGAAAATATGGCACAATTCCTGTATACTGGTTATCTTAACCAGCCTATAGACAATCTGGAATTAATCTTAAATCAACCTTAAATTCATCTTAAATTTCAATAATCATGTCTTCTCAATTTCAGTGGCAACCTCAACCAATTCACAACGACGTATCGAGTCGAGCCGCAGTATTGCAGTCATCGCTAACCTGGTATCAGACCACTTTTACGGGCATTTGGTTTGGTGCCTTTGAGTCCGACGATAACGTTCAAGATCATCCCGTCACCATGCTGACTCGCTTCGATCCGGGTGGCTTTTTCCCGCTGCACGGACACGCCGGTGGAGAAGAAATTTTGGTGCTCCAGGGCAACTTCGCTGATGAAACCGGTGTGTATCCCCCAGGATCTTATATGCTCAATCCTGAAGGGTTTATCCATCGCCCTTATAGCGATGAAGGTTGCCTGACATTTGTTAAATTACGGCAACATGGTGGAACCACTCGCCAGCGGGTGAAAACGAATATTTATGAGTTGTCCTGGCAGCCCGGTATTATTCCCCAAATTGAGGTGAAGCCACTTTACGAACAAGAAGGTTTTCCTGAAAAAGTTTGGGTGGAACGCTGGCAACCCGGCACGGCCTTGTCGAACGTAGTTGAATCTGAGGTGAAAGAAATCTTTGTCATCGAAGGTACTTGGAGTGATGAGTTTGGAGATTACCCAACTGGTAGTTGGCTGCGGTATTCACCCAATTCTCCCTACAGTCCTTCGTCGGCAACCGGTTGTCTGGTTTATGTGAAGACTTATCCTCTAGATTCAACGCGATTTATTGTTGGAGAAGACTTCCGACAGCCTTTTGAGACAACTGAGTCTTGTGGCTAAGGATTCGCAGTGTAAATTGTCAGACAAAACTTCCCCTTTGCGGGGGCTGGACTATAATTGGCAATTGCTAGAAAATAGTTTGTAACAGCAGCCAACTATTTAATCCTACTATAATACTAGCCACGAACCAAGCTACTGCTTTGAGCCAAAATGGATTCACAAACTCTCCCATTAAGCGGCGGTTTGAGGTAAACATTACCAAGGGAATTACTGCAAAGGGTAATTGCAAACTGAGAATCACTTGACTGAAAACCAGTAAATTAGTTGTACTACCTTCCCCAAACAAGATAATTACGATCAAAGCCGGCACAATTGCAATCAGTCGAGTCAGCAAGCGCCGCAACCAAGGCCGCAGTCGAAAATTTAGAAACCCTTCCATCACAATCTGTCCTGCTAGAGTTGCAGTCAAAGTTGAATTCTGCCCCGAAGCCAATAAAGCAAAGGCAAAAATTGCACTGGCAGAACCCACGCCCAGCACCGGAGAAAGCAGTTTGTAAGCATCTTGAATTTCTGCTACTTCTTGATAGCCGGAAAAGTGAAAGCTGGCAGCAGATAAAATCAGAATAGCTGAATTAATAAACAAAGCTATCGACAGCGCTACGGTAGAATCTATTGTGCCAAATTTAATTGCTTCCCATTTTTTATCGGCAGTTTCTTGCCAAGCGCGAGTTTGCACGATCGATGAATGGAGGTAGAGATTGTGCGGCATCACAGTTGCCCCCAAAATACCAACCGCAATATAAAGCATTCCCTGATTTTGCAAAATCTCTAGCTTCGGAACATAACCGAGTAAAACTCCTCCGGCATCCGGTTTGGCAAAAATTATTTCTGCGATAAAGCAACCGCCAATAATTGCAATAAGGGTAATTACCAAAGCTTCGATATAACGAAAGCCTTTTCCTTGTAGAAATAATACCATTATCACATCTAGTGCAGTAATGCACACGCCCCAAACTAAGGGAATGCCAAATAGCAATTGCAGTCCGATCGCACTTCCAACAAGTTCAGCTAAATCGCAAGCAGAAATAGCAATTTCACAAACTATCCACAGCAAAAAACTGACTCGCGGACTGAAATAATCTCGACAAGCTTGTGCCAAATCTCGTCCCGTTGCCACTCCCAAACGCACGCAGAGTGATTGCAGCAAAATTGCCATCAAATTAGATAGCAAAATCACGCTTAATAGCGCATAACCAAATTTTGCTCCCCCCGCCAAGTCAGTCGCCCAGTTTCCCGGGTCCATGTAACCCACTGAAACCAAATATCCAGGCCCTGCGTAAGCCAGCATTTTACGCCAGAAACCTTTGCTGTTGGGAACGGGGATGCTGCGGTGGACTTCTGGAAGGCTGGGTTTGTTCTCCGAATCAGTCATTTGTTTTACGGTTCAATACTTTTCATATTGTTTTCATAATCTCACGAAGGTAGCGGAATGCGATCGGTCGGATCGACATCCGGCAGAGTCACCGTATATATTAAGTTGTGTATATTTTTGAGCTTGAACCGAGGTGCGCGCGATCGACTAAGGATCGCGAATTAAATAATTTACACTCTTGAAAGTGGGGTGGGCTCTCGTAGCCCGCCCTTTCTGGACGGGCGGGATGGGCCCATCCCACAAGAACATCACGCATTGTAAGTTATTTAATTCTCATTCCTAAGATTAGGTCGATCGGCAGAAATCACTCTTGTCAACGTTCCTGATTTGAGAGCTCTTTAAATTCGCGAGTTCCCTGATAGCCAGATAAATCAGCTAACTCCTGCAAAGATTTTTGCCCTGGGTAAAACTTACCGTTAATTTCCCAAGTAGGAGTCCCCTGAATCTTGGCAGCTTCGCAAAGATCGCGGCGAGCATTTTTCCCTTGCGGATTGCACTCGATATAATTGATAATGCGAGCCGCCTCTTTGCCAAAACTTTCCTTCTGCGCTTGACAGTGATCGCAAGTAAAAGAGCCGTACATTTTAGCTCCCACTCTTTTTAAATGTTGCGCTAAAGCAATTTCTGAAGTACCCGAAGATGTTGTAGTCTTGATGCTAGTCTCCTTAGCTGTACCGAGATTATTCACATCGGCATAAAGAGCCAAAGAAGAAATCAGCACTAACATAGACACCAGAATTCCTATAAAAAATAGTTGCCCGATATCATCCCATTCGCGACCGATTAATGCTAAGACAAACAAGCTAGTTGCAAACAAAGCAGACGCAATACAATAAATACAAGCTGCTTTGATATCAACAGCCAGTACATACATCAGATAGCCGCTGAAAATCGTCATAGCTGTGCTACCAGCAAACAGAAATAGTCCCGTCCAAGACTCTAACTTAGAGCGGAGACTCTTCTGTTCTGCGGGATTAACAAGTAGGGGAGCTACGGCAAAAACTATCATGCTCAGATAGCCCAAAAAACCGAACAAAGAAAGAGGCAAACCAAAGACATAGGCATAGGGACTCGAAAGCACGATATCGCAGCCTTCGATCGGACAAACTGCCGTTCCGTTGGATAACTTGACCGCTGTTAGATAAGCAGTGATCGCAGCCCCTATCGAGGCAATTCCTGCCGTAATCGGACGAGAATAACGGTGAATCCAGGGCAGAGAACGTTGACGACGCATAATATTTTTGACCTCAGAATGTATGTCTCTATTGTGGGTAAGGTAGGCAATACTCACCGTAAAAAAACTCTATTTCAAAACTCTAGTCGCATTGAAAATAGCTGCTAAAGCCACCCCAACATCGGCAAAAACTGCCTCCCACATGGTAGCTAATCCAAAAGCACCCAAAGCAATAAATATGCCTTTGACTAACATGGCAAAAATGATATTTTGCCAGACAATATTGTGAGTTTTCCGGGCAATTTGAATGGCTTGGGCCACCTTAGACGGTGCATCTGACATAATTACAACATCGGCAGTTTCGATCGCCGCATCGGAGCCCAAACCCCCCATCGCTATGCCCACATCAGCTCTAGCAAGCACTGGTGCATCATTAATTCCGTCCCCGACAAAGACAATTTTATCGCCTTTTTTAGATTCGCCGATCAGTTTTTCGATCGCCTCGACTTTTCCTTCGGGTAATAACTCGGCTAAATAGGAATCTAAACCGAGCTTTTTCGCAACACTATCGGCTACAGCTTGATTATCTCCTGTGAGCATCACGATTCGCTCAACACCCAGTTTCTTGAGGTCGCGAATAGCCTGTACTGCGTCTTCCTTAAGCTCGTCAGCAATCAAAATATACCCAGCGTAGCGGTTGTCTACCGCTAAATGCACTACTGTACCTTCAGCATTGCAGACATCGTGAGCAATGTTTTCTCGGTGCAGCAAACGGTCATTTCCCGCCAGCACAATTTGATTATTTAATTTTGCTCGGATGCCGTGTCCCGCTATTTCTTCGTAATCTTTCACATCCGATGAATCTATTTTTGGGCCGTAAGCTTCCAGAATAGATTTCGCAACTGGGTGATTGGATTGAGATTCTACTTTAGCAGCAATTGCCATCAACTCTGTTTGGGAAAAACCATTTGCAGGCACAATTTGTGCGACTTGAAAAACTCCTTTTGTCAGAGTTCCTGTTTTGTCCAAAACAACTGTCTTGACTGCTATCAGGGTATCTAGAAAAGTCGAGCCTTTAACCAAAATACCGCGCTTGGCTGCACCGCCAATTCCCCCAAAGTATCCCAGAGGAATGCTAATCACCAATCCGCAAGGACAGGAAATAACTAACAAGACAAGGGCGCGGTAAACCCATAAAAAGCGATCGGCATTAGTTGCTCCTGAAATGAACAAAGGCGGAATTAAAGCCACTGCTAGCGATGCAAATACTACAAAAGGCGTGTAGTAACTGGCAAATTTGGTGATAAATTTTTCAGTTTCAGCTTTTTTGCTTCTGGCATTTTCTACTAATTCCAGAATTCGGGAGATTGAAGATTCGCCGAAGACTTTGGTAACTTTGACGGTGAGAACTCCTGTCTGGTTAATCGTTCCCGCTAAAACTGTTTCTCCAGCTTTCACGGTTCGAGGTACTGATTCTCCAGTTAGTGCAGATGTGTCAATCTGAGAGTTACCGTCGATAATTTCACCGTCTAAGGGAATTTTTTCTCCCGGTTTGACAAGAATGATATCGCCGACGGCTACGGTTTCTGGCGAAACTTTTTTGATGTCGCCGTTGTCCTTGAGGTTGGCATAATCTGGGCGAATTTCTAAAAGCGATTTGATCGATTGACGCGATCGCCCGATCGCAAATTCTTGAAAAAGTTCTCCGATTTTGAAAAACAACATCACCCCGACTGCTTCAGGGAGTTTGTGAATAGCGACAGCGCCGAGTGTTGCTACAGTCATTAAGAAATTTTCATCAAAAAATCGACCTCGCAGAATATTGCGACCCGCACTGGTTAAAACATTCCATCCGCTTAAAAGATAGGCTGGGATGAAAACCAGATATTCACCTATAGAATAGGGCGTGTTGTGGAGTTGTTCTTCAAAAATTAAACCGCCGACAAATAGTACAACAACCAATATCACAGGAATCAATTCTTGATTCAGGTTAAAATCTCCGTTCCCGTGGTCGTGGTCGTGGTCGTGGTTGTGGCCGTGGTCGTTGTGGTTATGATTCTCATGGCTGCGATCGCGGTCGTCATGACTGCAACTACAGCAGCCGGAATCCCTGGATTTAGCTTTTTGCATGGTGTTTGCTGGGTTTGGGCTAACGCCTGATAGTATGAATAGACGTTCATATTATATAGGTTAAAAAGACAATATACTAGATTTTGAACTCAAAATATAGCTATTTTTTAGAAGAATATTCTTAAATTGGTAGTGACTGTGAGAACTAATTAAAATAATAACTATTCTCAATTCTCGGCGATCGTGAGGAAAGCGATCGAGCTTCTACGATCGGATCGATCGGCAATCGGGCAGCACGAGGTTAAACCTCTTCATTGAGGTTCGATAAAATATCTTCCAAATCCCTAGCACCATGCAAAACCCGAAGAATTTCCACCCGATCGTCCTGAATTCGGTAAAAGATGAGATAATCCTGAAAATCCTTAATTCGCCACTGACGAATTTCCCCCATTCGAGAAGAAACCAATCGCACGACCTTCCCCATGCCTGGTATCGTCGCTAATTTGGCAAAAGTAGCTTCAGCTAACTCCAGAAATCGCTCAGCAGCACGAGCATTCCCATTGACCAAAATATAGTTTGCTTGTTGCCTGAGATCTTGAGTAGCGCGATTTTTGACAATTAACTGATAACTCATGTCTGTTGCGAATCGCCACCGAACACCGATGCTCGCAAATTCTCCCAGTATGCAGCCGTCACGGGTTCGCTATCTGAGTCTAAACCCTCTTGCAACAAATTTTCTAACTTGGCTTGTGCCTGTTTTCGCTGGCGATCTTGCTGCACCAAAGCTAGAAAATACTCCACCGCACTTGCATAAGCCCCCGCCTGAATTTGAGATTCAATATAGGTTTGTAGGTCTTCTGGTATGGCAAGAATAACGTTCATCGTCAACACAGATTTAGAATATCTATCATTGTATCAACTGTCGATCGGTCATTCGATTGCGCGATTTTAGATTTTAGATGCTTTCGATTGACTTGCGCGAGATAAATTCGGGGGACGCAAGGATTTTCGATTTTCGATTTGGGATCGATCCCACCGATCGATCCGATCGCGTGGCGGGTACCACCTTTGAAAGTCTTGGTCATTCGATTGCGCGATTGCGCGATTGCGCGATTGCGCGATTGCGCGATTGACCCCAGGGATAAATTCGGGGGACGCAAGGATTTTAGATTTGAGATTTGGGATCGAGCCCACCGATCGATCGCGTGGCGGGTACTACCTTTGAAATTCGTTTGTCAATAGCCACGACCTATTAACTAATTAAGCCGCCGGATAAACTCTAAAGGCAAACCATCAGTATCGGCAATAAAAGCTACTTCGTAAACATTTTGCCCGATCGCCTGTTGAGTCGGTTCTAATAAAACTTTCAAAGCTTGGAACTGGTTTGGTTGGTCTTTAGCAGCTTCCTCAAACCGATCTTTGAGAGACTGCAACCAGCTAGGCAAGTCAGTTGTCGCCTCAGTTAAATCAAAAGATAAATGATAATATCCAACATAATGCTCGTCTCCGAAAGCATCCGGTGCGGGTTTTGGTTCCGGGATTTGAATCAGTTCGATGCGTCCGTTGAGACCTTCCATCCAACAGGCTAGAGTGTAACCAGTAGTAAAGCGATCGCTCACAGTAAATCCCAACTGTTCGTAAAAGGCGATCGCCCGGTGTATGTTAGCAGTGCGAATCGAGGCGTGGTGCATTCGATTTTAGATTTTAGATTTTAGATTTTAGATTTGAGAATGGAAGTAGGAATTACAGCTTTGGATTTGAGATTTTAGAGGGTAAATTCGGAATTCGGAATTATAAACGGTCGCAGCATCTTTAGCGCGAAAGCAATAGAGCCTTCTTCCCTCTTCCCTCTTCCTAACATCCGTTACATCCGTTACATCCGTCGAGCGAATCCGTTGCCGAACTTCCTTCTTCCTTCACTTATTCACTTATTCAAACAACCGAAAATAGGGATATCTAATCGGAACTCCCGGCTCTTTTTCCAAATCAAAATTAATCACTTCCCAGCAAGGGTCTTCTTGGGGATCGGGGCTAAAATCCACAGGCAAACCGTACAGCCTCGGCCTGGGCGATTCCGACTGGCCGCGCCAAGGCGTGCTGCGTTCCAAATAAGCGCTGATTAAGTCCCGATAGCGTTGGGCAACGATCACGCGAGTTGCTCGGTAGCCTTGAGTATAAAGTCGATCGAGCGCTTCGTGAATTTCAAACCGAATCCCGTCCGGGTGGGTGTGCTGGCGATACCATTCACCCTCCCAGCGGCGCCAGTGCCGCCCAGACTGAAGGTGAACCAGTTCCCCCGTTTTTGGATCTGCCTCAAATGCCCCGTGACGCGGACACAAATAGGTATCCGTCAGCGTTAGAGCCGGAATTGTTTGGCGACAGTGGGGACACTGAATTTCCGGGCCAAACATCGGGTATTGCAAGGCAACTTCAATCATTTATTTGCGTCCCAGCATATTTTCTCTGCAAAAGTGCCAAATACTTTTATTATATCCCGTATCAACAACCAGCTAATCTGCTAGAAGTATAACGATCGACCAACAAATGAGCAATCTCAACGAACCTCTGCCTGCACTTCCTTCCTATTGGCCCTTGCCCGATCTATCCCAAGCGGCTTTTGTCGCTGAAGGCGCTGTTGTCATCGGCAGGGTAGAGGTGGCAGCGGGCGCTAGTATCTGGTACGGGGCGGTGGTGCGGGCGGATGTAGAGCGAATTGCCATCGGCTCAAGTACCAATATCCAAGATGGAGCAATTCTGCACGGCGAGTCCGGGAAACCGACGGTTTTGGAAGATTTCGTGACAGTCGGACACCGAGCCGTGATTCACTCAGCTTACATTGAACGGGGCTGCCTGATCGGGATTGGGGCGATCGTCCTCGATGGAGTCAGGGTGGGAACAGGCTCGATCGTCGGTGCAGGGGCGGTTGTTACCAAGGACGTTCCCCCTCACACGCTAGTTGCGGGAGTGCCTGCCAAACGCCTCCGGGATGTCTCTGAGGAAGAAGCTGCGGAGTTGGTGGAACACGCTAAGCGTTACGAAAATTTGGCTTTGGTTCACGCCGGGAAAGGTTCTGATTTGGGATTTGATTAGTTGATAGAATGAGATTTTCAGCAAAAAACTATTAGTTTTCAATGGCTTACACCGCGCCAAAAATCCTAACTTTTGAAACATTCCTCGATCGATATTGTGACAACTTCCGCTACGAGCTCGCTGACGGAGAATTAGTTGACATGGAACCCACAGGTCCGCACGAAACCGTCAGCGGTAAACTAGCAACTCAAATTGGCATCGCCATCGCAGCCGAAAAACTACCCTGGTTCATTCCCCGCACTTGTTTGATCCGTCCATTTTCAGATGCAGCTACTGCCCGCCGTCCTGATATTGTCGTATTAGATGAAACTGCTATTGTCAGCGAACCTCTGTGGGAAAGAGAACCTGTGATTACGCTGGGGCGATCTGTTAAATTGGTGGTAGAAGTAGTCAGCACTAATTGGGAAACAGATTACGCCCGAAAAGTTGAAGAATATGCTCTTTTAGGAATTGCCGAATATTGGATAGTTGATTATCGCGGATTGGGGGGCGTGGCTTTTATCGGTAAACCAAAACAACCTACTATCACCGTTTGCCAACTGATTGACCAAGATTACACGCAGCAACTATTTCGCCTCGGCCAACCGATTATTTCTCCTCTGTTAAAAAGCTTGCAACTTCGCCTAGATGATATTCTGCCACGTTAGGCGATCGCTGAACCGATTTTAGATTTTATATTTTAGATTTTAGATTGGAGAATTGATGAATCCGGGAACGCTGAACCCAATTGCTTTAACTCAAAAATCAACAGTCAACAATAGTCGGAAATATCGGGATTCGTTCGCGCGATAAAAGTTTAAACTTAAATAAAAAAGTTTGTCAAGTCTCGATCGAGCGCTAAGATCAATCACATGAATAACGATCGCACATCCAATCCAAACATCCCCCCGCACACCTGGAAACGTCCCATCGGCCTCGGTTGGGAGAATCCCTATACAGTCCGCTACGCAAGCAATCTCGACGATGGGCCGTGGCACGGAATGCCTCTGGGCGGGTTCGGTGCCGGCTGCATCGGGCGATCGTCCCGCGGCGACTTCAACCTCTGGCACATTGACGGCGGCGAACACATTTTTCGCAGTTTGCCCGCTTGTCAGTTCAGCGTTTTTGAAGAAACTCAAGGCAAGAAACAAGCTTTTGCACTCTCCACTGAACCGCCTACCGATGGCAGTTTATCTAGTTGGAAATGGTATCCATCGGAAGGAAGAAGGAAGAAGGAAGAAGGAAGAAGGGAAGAAGAAGAAAGAACCGGGGAAGAGTCTAATTCTTCGGGAAGTTATCATGCTTTGTATCCGCGCAGTTGGTTTGTTTATGAAAATGTGTTTGAAGCTAAATTAAGCTGCGAGCAATTTTCGCCAATTTTGCCGAACAATTATCAGGAAAGCAGTTACCCGGTTGCCATGTTTGAATGGGTGGCGCACAATCCTACCGATGCGCCGATTACTCTCAGCATCATGCTGACTTGGGAGAATATTGTCGGCTGGTTTACTAATGCTAATAAATCGCCGGAAGTGATGGTGCGAGATGATGGCAGTCCATTTTATGATTATCAATCCCGGTGGGGAGAAAGTGCCGGAAATTTGAATTTGCTGGTGGAAGATTTCCACCGCATCGGTTGCCTGATGACGCGGTTGACTGCTGAGGACGAACCGCAAGAAGGGGATGGACAATGGGCGATCGCAACTATTACTAATCCGGCGGTAGAAGTATTCTATCAAACTCGCTGGAACCCGGCGGGGAACGGTGACGATATTTGGCGCAACTTTTCTGCTGAAGGTTTCTTGTTGGATGACAGAGACGAGACAGCCGCAGCAGCAGGAGAACAGTTGGCTTGTGCGATCGCAGTTCGCTTTACTATTCGACCGGGAAAAACTCGCAAAATTCCCTTTATTATAGCTTGGGATTTGCCCGTTACTGAGTTTGCATCGGGAGTTTGGTATTACCGCCGCTATACAGATTTCTTCGGCCGTAACGGCAAAAATGCTTGGCCGATTATTCGCACTGCAATGAAGCATTCCGATACTTGGCGCGAAAATATTGAAGCTTGGCAAAAACCCATTTTAGAACGGAAAGATTTGTCAGACAGTTTTAAAATGGCGCTGTTTAACGAGTTATACGCCCTGACAGACGGCGGTACTCTTTGGAGTGCGGCTGACGAACGCGATCCCAAGGGTCAATTTGCGGTTTTGGAGTGCATTGATTACCGCTGGTACGAAAGTTTGGACGTGCGGCTTTACGGTTCTTTTGCTTTGTTGATGCTGTGGCCGGATTTGGAAAAGTCGGTAGTTTTAGCGTTTGCCAGGGCAATTTCTGCCGGAGACGATACGCCGAGAATTATTGGCTGGAATCAAGCATCTGCTATTAGAAAAGCTGTCGGGGCGACGCCGCACGATTTGGGTGCTCCCAACGAACATCCTTGGGAGAAAACCAATTATACTAGCTATCAAGATTGCAATTTGTGGAAGGATTTGCCTTGCGATTTTGTGTTGCAAGTTTATCGGGATTTCCTGTTGACTGGCAGCACAGATTGCGAGTTTCTGCAAGAGTGTTGGCCGGCAATTGTTGAGGCTTTGGCTTATCTGAAAACTTTTGATGAGGATGGGGACGGAATTCCTGAGAATTCAGGTGCACCGGATCAGACGTTTGATGATTGGCAAATGCGGGGAATAAGTGCGTATTGCGGGGGTTTGTGGTTGGCGGCGCTGGAGGCTGCGATCGCGATCGGCGAAATATTGGAAGATGCTACGCCGCAGATAATTCCTAACCCTAAAGCAAACATTGCATTATATCACAGTTGGCTGGAACAAGCAAGACCTAGCTATCAAGAAAAACTGTGGAACGGTCAATATTATCGTTTGGACAGCGAGAGTAAATCGGAAGTGGTGATGGCAGACCAATTGTGCGGTCAGTTTTACGCCAAACTGTTAGGATTGCCGGATATTGTGCCGCCAGAATGTGCAGTCAGCGCTTTAGAAACTGTGTACGATTCTTGCTTTTTGAAATTCAATGATGGCGAGTTCGGTGCGGCGAATGGGGTAATGTTAAACGGTTCGCCGGAAAATCCCAATGCGACTCATCCTTTAGAAGTTTGGACGGGGATTAATTTTGGGTTGGCGGCTTTTTTGGTACAGATGGGGATGGAGGAGAAAGCGTTTAAATTGACGGATGCGGTGGTGAAACAGATTTATGAAAATGGGTTGCAGTTTCGGACGCCGGAAGCGATTACTGCGGGAGGAACTTTTCGGGCGAGTCACTATTTGCGGGCGATGGCTATTTGGGCGATTTACGGCGTGTTGACAAATTTTAGAGTAACTGGGGAAAAGTAAGATAAAATTGATGATTGATGAAGTTAAGCTACTAGCTGTAATTCAGGCGATCGCGCGAGTTAGACAGCAAATCATTGGGAAACCCGGAAAAGCAATTTCTCATCTGCTAAAAAGGACTCGCTTAGGTCATTTACCAGATGACGCTACCCTGGAACAATATAATGTAATTATCGCTGCTGTAGCGAACAGTCTAGATGCCGATGTTTATCTCTATGTTTATGGAGAAACGATTTATCCCACACTCGTAGCAAATATGGAGAATAAGGTGTGGCTAGTAATGATAAGTTTGGAGGGAGTTTTAGAAACTGCTTTTCCTCCCGATCGACCCGAAAGCTACCTAGCTAATTCGGCTTTCGTATATCTCTGTTCAGTTAAGGAGTTAGAAATATGAATCCTCTATTAAAAAACTATTGCGCGAGTGTCGAGTTTCCTGATGTCAGCGGTGCAGAACATTTAGAAATGTTGCAAATTCGCGATCGCCTCGCAGAAAGTGAATCTCAATTGAGTGAATCAGAAAAGATATTACTCATCAAAGCCGATCGGCAACTAATTGAGCACGTCAACGTTTTTTATCAGGAGTTATCGCGCTTTGTCAATTTAAATGAAATCAGAAAAGCAGAAGCTATTTTTCCTCAACGTTGGTGGTGGTATTTGGATGTGTTAGTATTTTTGCCAATTTCCTTGAAATCAGAGTTAAAGAATCGAAATGTTGATGTAGATGAAGTGTTGGCTGCTAAAGAAAACTAATATCAAACCCGGTGGCATCCCAATTATGTAGTGCGATCGATCTCGCTACCTTTCGTCGCGAGATCGATCGCACTGACATTATCCAAATATATTATTCCAATGCAACCGGAAACCACATACAGCAGATTCCAGGTTTATGAAGTATACCCCGGATAGAGATATCCCCGTAGGGACACGGCAGTGCCGTGTCCCGAATGCTCTTGATAAACCTGGAGTACGCTGTAAGATCAAATGCAAGGACTAAAATCATTACTACAAACTTTATATTCCCTCAATTATGCTAAAGTCTTGTATTCCGATCGCACTAGCTTGCACTCCATTCAAAGCAGCCAACAGTTGACCGTTCTGACCAATCCTGATGAAAGCTGCATTAGCGTTTTGGGTAATACTAATTTGAGCAAAAGTTAGACCGCCCGCTAACACCAGCAAATCTTCACCTTTTGTGAAATTAGTAATTATATCGCTGCCTTCAACGGCTGTTAAAACAAAGCGATCGCGCCCAATGCCGCCGTTGAGAATATCATTTCCCAAACCCCCAATCAGACAATCGTCACCTTTGCCGCCGTAGAGAGTATCGTTGCCCTCATCGCCGCACAGTTTATCAGAACCGCCGTTGCCAAAGATCAAATCGTTGCCAGCAGCGCCGCACAGGGAATCGGGCTCGCCGTTAAAGTCGATCGCGCCGTCTCCTAAAATAGTATCGTCCCCCTCGCCGCCGCAAATGCTATCACTGCCGCGATCGCCCAACAGCCGATCGTTGCCTGTACCCCCCACCACAACATCATTGCCCTTGCCCCCGTAAACCGTATCGTTGCCCTTTCCGCCGCTTAAAGTATCAGCAGCATCTCCCCCGTTCAAGAAGTCGTTGCCAGCAGCGCCAAACAGCAAATCGCGTCCAGTCGAATCAGGGTTAGACGGGTCAAAACTGCCTCCAAACAAGCAGTCGTTACCCTGAGCCCCAACCAGAGTGTCATTGCCTTTGTCGCCCCAAATCAAGTCATCGTCTTTGCCGCCGATCGCCACATCATTGCCCTTACCCGCGAAAATGAGATCGTTGCCGGCATTGCCGTTGAGGTAGTCATTGCCATTGCAGCCAAACAGCAAGTCTTGGTCTGTATCCGGGCCAATGGGGTCATTGGCGGGCAGTCCGCCAAAAATATTATCGTTGCCCCTTTCACCCAGCAGAATGTCGTCGCCGTTGAAACCGTTGATAGCGTCGCTGAGATTGCTGCCGGTGAGGAAATCGTCGCCGTCAGTGCCGTTGAAAGTGCGATCGACTGAATTCGGGCCCGGAATCGAATCGATCGCGGGTAGGGTAATCTGTTCGCAAATGCAATCAGTATCTCCGCCGCGAACGCTGTCAGAGTCAATAGGAGTTTCCGTTTCCGTTGGAGTTTCCGTGGGAGTTGGTGTCGGAGTTTCACTTCCCGTGGGAGTTTCCGTTTCCGTGGGATTTTCCGTGGGAGTCGGAGTCGGAGTTTCCGTGGGAGTTTCAGTTTCCGTGGGAGTTTCAGTTTCCGTGGGAGTTTCAGTTTCCGTGGGAGTCGGAGTCGGAGTTTCCGTGGGATTTTCCGTGGGAGTCGGAGTCGGAGTTTCCGTGGGAGTCGGAGTCGGAGTTTCCGTGGGAGTTTCCGTGGGAGTCGGAGTCGGAGTTTCCGTGGGAGTTTCCGTGGGAGTCGGAGTCGGAGTTTCCGTGGGATTTTCCGTGGGAGTCGGAGTCGGAGTTTCCGTGGGATTTTCCGTGGGAGTCGGAGTCGGAGTTCCCGTGGGAGTCGGAGTCGGAGTTCCCGTGGGAGTCGGAGTCGGAGTTCCCGTGGGAGTCGGAGTCGGAG